>JBFWWA010000161.1:0-8837 GCA_050246455.1 Planctomycetaceae bacterium | reverse complement strand
ATTCGTTAACGACAACGTCCCGTGGAAGCCGCGCGTGCTGCACTACACTGCCGCGCACAACGGCCGGATCTGGGTGATGGGAGGGCAGACGATGCCCGGCTTCGCGAAGGCCGACGAGAAGTTCTATCGCGATGTCTGGGTTTCATCCGACGGCGAGAAGTGGGAACAGGTGCAGCCGGTCGAGCCGTACTGGTCGCCGCGCGGAATGATCGGCGGCAGCGCGGTTCTCAACGGCCGCATCTGGGTTCTCGGCGGTGGAACATACGACACGCCCACCACGCCAAAACGAAACTACTACAACGACGTCTGGAGTTCCGCCGACGGAATTCACTGGACGGAACACACGAAGTCCGCCCCCTGGGCGCCGCGACAATATCACGACGTCGCCGTGTTCGACGATCGTCTCTGGGTGCTCGAAGGTTACAGCGGCGCGAACCGGAACGACGTCTGGCATTCCGCGGACGGCGTCCACTGGTTCGAGATCCCGAAGACTCCGTGGAAGCCGCGGCATGCCGCCAGCGTTTTCGCCTATGACGGGCAGCTCTGGATGGTGGCCGGCAACAACATGGAAAGCGACGTCTGGGCACTGCGCCGCGTTCCGTGAACGACCGGCTTCCGGTTACCGCCAGGAACGATGCAATCCTCGCGGCATGAGCGCGAGGCTCGTTACGGGCGCCGATGCGGAATTGTCTTACCTGAAGCCTGCCTTGGGAGGCCTGCAGCCTGTTTGCAATCTCGTATTCATTCCGATACGATTTTTCGAGAACGTAGCTGCAAAGTTATTCTTCCCAGAACGATACGAGAAAGTGAGACCGCGATGCGCACAAATCGAATCCCCGAGATGCTGCGTGCTTCGGCACTGTTTTCTTTCATCGCGGTAGCCACTGCCGCGTCACTGTTCGCCGAAACTCCGAAGGAAGGCGAAAAGAAAGAGGAAAAGAAGGCCGACGCGGCTCCCGCAGCGAATGCGAACGAACCGGAAGTGGTCGTCACGAATCTCGAAAGCCCGAGCGGCCTCGCGGTTCACCCGACGACCGGCCACGTTTTCGTCGCGAGCCGTTACGGCGTCTATCGCTACATTCCGGACCCGGGTGGAAACAAGCACCAGGCGCCGATCGAGATCGCCGGATATCCGGTCGACATCTACGGCAAAGGACCGATGTACAACATCGGGCCGCTCGGTCTCGGTTTCATGGACAACGATCATCTGATCGTCGGCGACGGCAGCCGCAAAGATGGTGAAGAGCTCGTCCGGATCTACAAGATTTCCGACAGAGCTCCGGCCGAATACACCAAGGAAGACGCTGCGGCGTTCACCCTCGGGCCCATCGCGAAGGGGGATCAATCGTCGTCGGGCGAAGGAAACTTCTACGGCATTGCTGTTGGGGGGGGAAAGATCTTCGTCACCTCGAACGGCGACGACACGAAGGGCTGGGTCCTGAGCGCGGCGATTGCCGACGGCAAGCCGGGCGAACTCAAGCCGACGATCGCAACCAAAGAAGCGACCCAGGTTGATGCTCCGGTGGCGATCACCTTCACTCCGGACGGCAAAGAGCTCGTCATCGGTCAGATGGGGGAAGTCAACGCTCCGCCGAACGACAGCCTTCTGACCTTCTACAACCCCGCCGACGGCAAGCTCGCACGCAGCTTGAAGTCGGGTCTGCATGACATTGCCGGTCTTGCCTACAGCCCGAAGACCGGAAAGCTGTACGCCACCGACTTCGCCTGGGCGAAGCCGGAAGACGGCGGACTCTTCGAGCTCGTCATTGAAGGGGACAACGTCACACCGAAGAAGATTCTGAAGCTCGACAAGCCGGCCGCCATCGCGTTCGACAAGGAGGGGCTGCTCTACATCACCGCCTTCGGCACGCAGGCCAAAGACAGCGACAAGTCCCCCGGGACGCTCGCAATTATCAAAGCCGGCCTGTAACCGGAGAATGCTGCCGCCGGTCTCCCGGCCGGGCTGCACACTCTGACCACAGAACTGCAGGATGCAAATGAAACGGGCTGCTCCAACGAGCGGCCCGTTTTTTTCATTCACGAATTCAAACTGACGAGAGTCTACTCGACTTTCAAACCGCGTTCGTACGCTTTGAACTTCTGTTCGAGCCGGTTTGCGGCTTTGAGGTCATGCGCTTCCTGTGCGGCGAGAAATGCACTCTTCGCGGTTCGAACAGCGACCTCGAACCGGTTTGCCTTTGCGGCATCGTCGGAAATGGATTCGAGCATGACCGCAAGCCGCATCCAGTCTTTGTCCGCCAGATTCGCACCACGACTGACGAACGTTCCGAGCGACTGCTCAAGTTCTGCGGATGCCGGGTTCGCTGCGAAGACCGCTTCAAGCTCCGCGAGCGCGGTCTCGTAGTCGCCGCAGGCCTGCCGCGCGTCGGCGAGGCGGCATCGCGCGCGAAGATTCGTTCCATCGAGCCGCACCGATTCGGTAAGCTGGGCGAGCGCTTCGTAGAATCTTCCGAGTTTGAGTTCGGTTTCGCCGAGCTCAACGCGCAGTGCGGCGTCGTCCGGCTTCTCGGCAACCTGCTTCGCAAGCCGTTCGGATTCCGCCCGCATCTGCGATAGAAACTTCAGCGCCTCCCGATGCTTCTCGGTCTCCGACGCCAGGGCGTCGCGGGAAACGCTCGGGGAAGGAAGCCATGCGACAGCTGTAAGGATTACGGCGGCGATGGTTGCCGGCATCCGGCGTGGTACAGCGCCGGGTGCACGCCACGCGCGCAGCAGCCAGAGCAGACCGGCAGCGGCGAAGAGAATGAAGATTGCCGTCATCCCGAGCCGAAACCGGCCGAAGTTGTACGTCAGAATGATCGAGAGAACATGCACGCCCAGCATTCCCAGCGGAAGCTGATAGCGGCGCAAATCGGAAAAAGAAACGGCGAGTCCGACGAATCCGACGCCGACGAGCCAGCCGAAACTCGGCAGAACGTACAAGAGGGGAATCCACTCGCGCGCAACCTGGTAATGTTCGCTGTCGGGAACTTCGAAATTGTTGAACAGCCCGATGAACTTCTTCGCGGCCAGTCCGACAGCGCGCCCCGGATCGGCGAGAATGGAATTGAGTCCCTCACGGAACCAGTAGCGAGACGATTCGCCCGAGGTCAGGTCGCGCCCCGCGCGGCGGCGCGCTTCGCGGCGGAAGTCTTCGTGTTCCAGATACGGATTGCTCCGCACGAACGGCGGCGGCTCGTAGTTTCCGGTCGCCGACGGCCCCCACGCCATATAGAACACTTCCCCGCCGCCGGCGGTCACGGCCACCCACTCTCCCGACACGGCGAAGTTGCGAACCGTCGCCGGAAGAATCATGGCCGCGCAACTTCCCCCCAGAAGCAGTATTGAAAAAACGCGATTCCAGGCGCTGCTTCCTTCCTTCGCGTTCGTTGCCGGCCCGGTAGTCCACAACCAGACGGCAATCGGCAGCAGCAGCAGAATATGATTCTCCGTGACGAGGCATGCCAGACCGACCGCTGCGCCGGCAATCGCCGTCCAGAGTCTCTGCTGCCGCTCCGCCGCCCGGAGGGCCGCGTAAAGGGCGATCATCGTCAACAGCGGCGAAAGGAACGATTTCATCAGCATGCACTCGGCATGGACGAACGGCCCGTAGGTGGCCGAAACAAGCCCCGCCGTGAGGGCGACGTTGCGATCGAACAGTCGCTTCGCCGACAGATAGATAAGGATGCTCACCACCAATCCGGCCAGAAGCTGCAGCGCCAGAATGATTTCATCGCTCGCACCGAGCCAGTAGGCGATTCCGAGGCGATACGCGTACAGCGGCCCCTGCTCGAACACGCCGCTACCCAGCCACTTTCCTTCCGCAATTCCCATCCCCCAGTTGCGGTAGTACGACTGATCCGCGAGATGGACGCCGCGGAACGGGGAATTGAGGTACGCGAGAAAGTAAGCGACGCGCACTCCGAGTGCGACGGCGAGGATGACGAACGGCCGGCGATCGTGGACGGGCCCGTTCTCGACCGTGGATGTGCGTGCAGCCGATGAAGACAAGGAAAGCTCGATCGCAGAGAGAGGATGCTTCGGTGGTGCCGTCGCGCGAAGCATCTCGCGCGTTCGATCGTCAATCTTATGTCAGCCGGAAGAGTCGTCGCAATACGACATCTCTTCGCATGACCGTTCCGTCTAATTCCCCAACTTCGCTGCCTCGGCGAGGGCTTTGAGTTCGGCAATCAGCTTTCGGTGAGACTCGTCGGCAGCGAGATTCTTCCATTCGTGCGGATCGGCATCATGATCGTAAAGCTCGCGCGTGCCGTCCGGCCATTCCGTGAATCTCCAGCGCTCGGTGCGGACGCTTCGCCCCATCACCGCCGGATCCAGCCGTCGCGTCGCGGCGATTCGTTCTCCGCGGCTTGCGACCGTGTGCGCCGCCTTTTTTCCGGGTGCGGTCGGGTCCTTCAACAGCGGCACGAAGCTGTCACCCTCCAGTCCCGCGGGAGCCTCCAACCCGCAAAGTTCGCAGAGCGACGGATACAGATCGACCAGCTCGACCAGGCGGGGTGAAACGGTGGCGGAGTTCCTCCCGGGAGGGACGACAAGCAAGGGGACGCGCGCCGATTCCTCAAAGAGCGTCAATTTATGCCACAGACCGCCATGCTCCCCGAGATGGTATCCATGATCGCTCACGAAAACGACGACCGAATTGTCCCACAGCTTGTGCCGATCGATCGCATCGATCAGTTTCCCGACTTGCGCATCCATATAGCTGAGCGATGCGTAGTACGCCGCCATCATCTCGCCCGCTTTGTCTGTCGGGAACGCTTCCTGTCCGAGACGGTAGGTCAGAGCGAGTTTCGGGACGCCGGCGAGATGCTCTTCCGGCCCACGGAGCGGATTCAGTTTTGCGGCGTCATACAGCGCACGGTACTTCTCGGTCGCGAGGTACGGCGTGTGTGGACGGCGGAATCCGACCGCAAGAAAAAACGGACTGGCGGATGAAGCATTTGCATCCAGCCAGCGGATCGCTTCATTCGCGAGGTAGCCGTCCCAGAATTCTTCGTCGTCGCCGCGCACGATCAATATCGAGCCATCCTTCTTGACGATTCGATCAGCTGGAGCGCTTTTCGCCCGTCGGTCTTCGCGAAGGTCGCTCGTCCAGGACCGTTCGTCTTCGAATTCATCGCCGGTGTGATAGATCTTCCCGAACTTTGCAGCCACGTAGCCGTTCTTCCGGAAATGCTCGGGGAGAAAGACCGCATCGCCGAGCACCGCGCGCGTCGGCGTGACGTTGTCGACCACTCCGGTCGTGTCGGGGCGCCGGCCGCTCATGATCGAGGCGCGCGACGGATTGCAGACCGGGTAGTTGCAGTAGGCGCGATCAAAGCGGACACCGCGCGCCGCGAGCCGGTCGATGTTCGGGCTCTTCACCAGCTTGTGCCCGTAGCATCCCAGATCGTTGTTGAGATCGTCCGCCATGATGAGGATGACGTTCGTCTTCGCCGGCGCGTCCGCCGCATGGACTGCAGCCGTTATTGGAATAGCCAGAAATGCCGCCACGAGGGATCGAACTGCAACAGATTTCATCGGAGTTCCTGACGCTGGTTTCATGTTCACTTTTCGCCGCGATTACGCCTGCCCTGTTCCGAGATCGATTGCGGCCGCGCCTCTTTGTACTCGTCGAGCACTTTTCTTAAACTCATTCGCGCCTGGGCGGCGCCGGCAATTTCGTTCGATTCCGGCAGCGGCGATGTTTCGCGGGGATCCTTTGCGATGTCGAACAGTCGTCCGTCGGCATACAGCTTGAACTGATGATTGGCCGCGAACTCGGCCCCGGTCGCACCGCCGTTGCGGGAGTACCAGCAGTAAATGGCATCCCGCGGCTCGCCCGGGTGACCCATCAGCTGCGGGAAGAACGTCTGGCCGTCGAGTGCGAGCGTGGCGGGGCGTGTCACACCCGCGGCTTCGAGCATCGTCGGAAAGAAATCGGTCGAGTCGATGAGGCTCGAGTTGATGCGGCCGGCGGGAATTCGCCCCGGCCAGTTGACGATGAGCGGAACGTGCATGCCGGCATCGGTCGTCTGCCCTTTGCCGCCGGGAAAGTCGCGGTCGGCGATGCGGGAAGTCACGCCGACTCCCGTCCCGTTATCGCCGGTGAAAATCACGAGGGTGTTCTCGCGAATCTTGAGTGCGTCGAGCCGTTCGAGAATCCTGCCGACGTTCTTATCCATGTATTCGACCATGCCGCCGAAGTATTTCGGATTGCGACGGCCGCGCGTTTCGTCGTTCAGCTTGCGATCGTAATCCGGACTGTCCGGAGTCGGCTCGTAGGGGGAGTGCGTCAACATCATCGGATAGAACGCAAGAAACGGACGGTCCTTGTGGCGGGTGATGAAGTCGACGAGGTAGTCGCAGATGAGTTCGGGGCCGTACTCGCCATTGGTGTATTCAATGATCCTGCCCTCTTTCTCGAGGACCGGATTGGAATAACGCGACTTCCGCACCGTAAGCTGCCAGAGGAAGTACTCGTCAAAGCCGAATTGCTTCGGCGCATCGACGCCCCCCGAGAGCTGCCATTTGCCGGCGACGCACGTCGCGTAGCCCGCTTGCCGGAAAATCTGCGCGAACGTGGTGGCCTGGGGATCCAGCAGACCGAAGCGAATGTAGTTCCGCTTGTTGTAGAGTCCGGTCAGAAGCTGCACGCGCGTGGGCGTGCAGAGAGGCTGCGAATAACAGTGAGTAAACCGCATGCCGGTCGCCGCGAGTCGATCGAGCACGGGGGTCTTGTACGACTGGCTGCCGTTTGCGCCGATGCACTCGTAACCGAGATCGTCCGCGAGAATCACGATGATGTTGGGAGGACGTTCACCTTCGGCGGCGATTACCTGCGCCGAGAGGACAAGAACCAGGAAAACCGGAACGGCGGCACGTCTTTTCATCATCGGGTGCTCCTTCTGAAACGCCGGAATCATCAGTGTACCGTCGTGCGCGAGTGTTCGCGAACTTTCATTGGGTGCCGGGCGCAGCGTCGCGGACGCTGCCGGATTCCTCGTCGCGTGACGAAAATCGAGCCCGACAAGAGGCGATGGGACGGACCGTCAAACGGACAAGCGGCCGCTTTGCCGACGGTCAGCCGCGCGATCCCGCCGCGCGACGACGAAGCGCGAAGCGTCGCCGGCATAGCGAGCTGCCCGGAGCGTTCCACGTTCTGTTCGAAGGGACGAGTCGCCCGACTCAGCTCTTGTGCGTCGCTTCCGCGCCGGTCCAGTCCTGCAGTGCGCGGACCTGCGGCGTCGGGTTTTCGGCGGCGGCCTCGAGCGCTCCGACGACCGCCCGGCAACCCGGGATGGTCGTCACGCAGGGAACGCCGTAAGTCACCGCGGCGGAGCGGATTCGTCCTTCGTCAGTGCGGGCTCCCTTTCCGGAGGGAGTGTTGAAGATGAAGTGAATGTCGCCGTTGGCCATGTGGTCGAGGAGGTTCGGCCTGCCTTCCTGCAGTTTGCGAACGGTCTCGACCGGGATACCGGCTTCCGAGAGAACGCGGGCCGTGCCGGAAGTGCTCACAATCTTGAAGCCGAGCTTCGAGAGGCGGCGTGCCGGCTCAACCATCAGCTCCTTGTGAGCACGGGCCATGCTGATGAAGACGGTTCCTTCGCGCGGCAGCGTGTTCCCGGCCGCAATCTGGCTCTTTGCGAACGCCATCGGGAACCCTTCATCGATTCCCATGACCTCGCCGGTGGAGCGCATCTCGGGTCCGAGAATGATGTCGACCCCGGAGAATCGCGAGAACGGAAAGACGCTTTCCTTCACCGATGTGTGCGACGGCCAGATCTCTTCGGTCACTCCCTGCTCGCGGAGCGAGATTCCCGCCATCACCTTCGCAGCGATCTGGGCGAGCGACCGGCCGGTCGCCTTTGAAACAAACGGCGACGTGCGGCTGGCCCGCGGATTCACTTCCAGAACGTAAACCGTGTGATGTCCGTCCACGCTCTTCACTGCGAACTGAATGTTCATCAGACCGCGGACGCGCAGCTCTTTCGCGAGGGCGTGCGTCGCTTCGCGAATTTCGTCGATCACTTCACCCGGCAGCGAATACGGCGGCAGGGCGCAGGCGGAGTCGCCCGAGTGCACGCCCGCTTCTTCGATATGCTCCATCACGCCGCCGACGATCGTCGTTTCGCCGTCGGAGATGGCATCGACGTCGACTTCGACCGCGTCTTCGAGGAACTTGTCGATCAGCACCGGCTTCTCGGGCGAGACGTCGACCGCTTCGTCCATGTATCGAACAAGCGATGACTCGTCATAACAGATTTCCATCGCGCGGCCGCCGAGAACATAGCTCGGCCGGACAAGCACCGGGTAGCCGATGCGCTCGGCGACGGCCCGGGCCCCTTCGGTATCAGTCGCGATTCCGTTCGGCGGCTGCCGGAGCCGGATCTTCTGCAGGATGAGCTGGAACCGTTCACGGTCTTCGGCGGCGTCGATCATGTCGGGCGACGTGCCGATGATTTTGACGCCCGCCGCTTCGAGGGCCCGGGCGAGATTCAGCGGCGTCTGTCCGCCGAACTGCACGATGACTCCATCCGGCTCGAGACGGTCACAGATGTTGAGAACGTCTTCGGTCGTCAGCGGCTCGAAGAAGAGAATGTCCGAGGTGTCGTAGTCGGTCGAAACCGTCTCCGGGTTCGAGTTGACCATGATGCTCTCGATGCCGAGTTCTTCGAGCGCGAACGCCGCCTGGCAGCAGCAGTAGTCGAACTCGATTCCCTGGCCGTTGCGGTTCGGTCCGCCGCCGAGAATGATGATCCGCTTCTTCCCGGGATCGCGCGCGGGGGTGTCGTCGTCGTGCTCGTTGGTGGAGGAGTTGTTGGGGGGGTAGGCCT
>JBFWWA010000160.1:0-8842 GCA_050246455.1 Planctomycetaceae bacterium | reverse complement strand
CTCGGTAAACTCCTGATACGGCATAACGTGTTCCCGATGCCGGCGGTTGTCGCCAAGACGATCTTCGGGAAAATGGCCAAAGAGCTGTTTCTCGGCAGTACGCGTGTGCTTCCGAAGCGTCTTGAAGAGACGGGATACGAATTCCAGTATCCGACGCTCGAGGGGGCGTTCCGCCACCTGCTGGGGCGATGACGCCGCTGCGGCATCCGCGAAGAGGAACCGGACGATACCCCCGGTTCACTTCTCCGGCTTGCCCCGGCCGCGGAGACGTTCGCTCATGTGCTGCAGCTTGCGGCGTTCGGCATCCGACAGCGACTCGATGCCGTCGGTGTGCACTTTCTGAAGCAGTGCGTCGAGCGTGAGCTGTTCCTGCTCTTCTTCGAGTTGCAGCCGCCGCTGTTTTTCAAGTTTCCGCCGCTCCCGCCAGCGTTCGATAAGGCCGGGTCGGCGCGTCGGCTTCGCCTCTCGACTTTTTTCGAGGCTGGTGTACCCCTGAGAGAAGTCGTAACCCATGAACGAGTCGTCGAAATTGTCGGTCGGCCGGGCCTGCATCGATTCGGCCATGTTGATGATGAACAGCACCGCTCCGAGAAAGACAACCCAGTGGTTCTCAAGAATCAATCCGGCAAGAACCACGAGGATGCTAGCGCCGTAGCCGATGCGCAGCGCGTACTCGAGCGCCGTTTCTGCACCGACACGAGCCCGAAGGCTGATTTGCACCAGACGTCCGCAGTCGAGCGGATAGACGGGGATGAACGCGTTGACGAGGAACAGCTTCCAGTTTGCACAGAAGAACAGCACGAGCAGATCGGACCCGAGCGAACTGCCGCTGAGCGCGAGATCCGGAAGGGTCAGCGGATGGAGGGCGGCCGGAATGAGTCCCGCCCTCCACGTCGGCCAGAGCGTCACGCCGCACAGCGCAAGATTCGAGAGGGGTCCCGCGGCAACTGTCAAGAACTGTGAGCGGAACGATTCCCCGGATTGAACGAAGGCCAACCCGCCGAACGGCCAGATCAGGATTTCCTGCCCGCTGCCGCCAGTCCTCCGCGACGTCAGAACATGCCCGAACTCATGCAGCACGACCGACAGAAAATAGATCGCGCCGAAGATCAGCCCGTACTTGAAACTGCGAAGCTGCAGACAGATCGCAAGAATGAAGAACGGGAAATAGACGCTGACACGTACCTGAGTACTTAACCAGGTGCCGCAGGAAATCGACCAGTACTGGGGGTTGTCGCGGTTCATCGAATGCCAACCACCGTGGCCGCAGTCGTCCTTCGGAAACTCGACGCTGCGCAGAAGAAAGAGTGCCGCCGCGCCGGTTTCCGGATTGATTTCGCCATCTTATCAGCCCTCGCGGAAGCGGGCAATTGCCGTTTTTCCGCGGAAAACTGAACGAATCGGGAATCCCACCGACGTTTCCGTGTTTTCTCCTCGGAGGAATTTCTCGCGAAATTTCGCGGCCGGATCAATCAACGGACAGGCGGCTGACCGACCGGGTTCGCGATTTGCGACTGACGCCCCTTCGGCAGCGGAACGGACGAGCGTTCGGCCCTTTCTTCGTAACCTGTGCGGCGGCGGAACTCATCGAAATTCATCACTTCGAACGCGCCCGATGGGTTCTCGACAAGATAAACGAACTCCGTTTCGACGACGCTTTCCACGCCCGAGAGGAGAGTCCCGTGCGAATCGAGAGTCGCCGATTCGCCGTCGTCACGCAGGACGACGCTGAAGTCGCATTTCCCGGTGGAAGCGTTCCAGGAACGGATCGTCCCGTCGAAGCCGGCGGTAAGAAGACGCTGGGAATCAGGATGCCAGTCGACCGCGAACACACTGGCTCCGTGTCCTCCCAGCACTCCCTCGGGGCGTCCCTGTGCGCTCCAGAGGCGGACGGTGTTGTCCCAGCTTCCAGAGGCAATGCGACGTCCGTCGGGACTCCACGCGGCCGACTGTACATAACCTTCATGACCGACCAGCGATGGACCCGCAGTTCCGTCGGCCTGCCAGATGCGAAGCCTGTTGTCTTCCCGTCCTGCGACGAGGCGGTTCCCATCGGGGCTCCAGGCAATTGTTCGGTTCGGCGATCCGAAATCCTCAAGAACCGGGCCGGCGGAACCGTCGGCTTCCCAGATGCGGAGAGTGCTGTCGAAGCTTCCGCTTGCAAATCGATCTCCGCGAGGACTCCACTGCACCGTCGAGACGCCGTGCAGATGTCCGGAAAGTTCCCGCTTGTTTCCCGTTGAAACGTCAAACAGGAGCACGGCGTTATTGTCGGAAGCAACGATGAGCTGGCGGCCGTCGGCGCTCCAGTCGACTGCACGGAGCGTCTGGTTTTCCTTGATCACCCGTACGGCGGCCCAGGAATCCGTGCTCCAGATTCGGAGCGTCATGTCGTCGCGGCCGACGGCGGCGAGAAATGCGCCATCAGGGCTCCACGCAACCGAATGAACCTCGTACTGACCGAAGCGCAGCGTCTGAATCAATTTCGCATCGTCGGACCAGATACGAACCTTTCCATCGCGGCAGGCCGCTGCGAAGCGATTCCCCGACGGGTTCCATTCGACGTCAAAGACCTGATCTCCTCCAGTCCGAATTCCGCGCGACGGCCGACCGTCGACATTCCAGACAAGAAGCTGGGCCGGCATACGACCGTTCAGTTGCTGATTTCCCGAAACAATCCGACGGCTGTCGGGGCTCCAGGCGATCGAATACATGCAGAAGCTCGACCCCTCGAGCTGGCGCGTCTGCGAACCGACGGCGCTGTAAAGCCGCAGTTGCCCGTTCCAGCCGCCGGCGGCGATCCACTTGCCGTCAGGACTCCAGGCAACCGACGTCGTTTGCCCGTTGTTCTTGCCCATGAAGACGCGGCCGGGTCGACCGTCAATATTCCAGAGACGGACCGACGAGTGATGCTCCTCGCCGCTGTCGCCGGGATCGAAACCGAAATCGGACGATGCCAGCCGACGCGAATCGGGACTCCAGGATATGGACAGGACCGCACCAGCATGCCCTTCCATCACTGCGCCCGGGGCGCCGGTCGGTGACCAGAGCTGAACAGCGCGGTCCTCTCCGCCGGAGGCGAGATGCATTCCGTCGGGACTCCATGCGACCGCATTGACGGCAGCGCCCCCCGCTTCGAAATCGGCACTTTTCGTACCGTCGACGTTCCAGATCCGCAGGCGGCCGTCTGTTCCACCGGCGACGATTTCCCGACCGTTGGGATTCCAGGCGACCGAACGAATTCCCTCGGTATGCGCATTCAGAACACGTCCGGGCGTGCCGTCGATGCTCCAGATGCGGACGGTTCCGTCAGCGCTCGACGACGCAATGTTCCGGTCATCGGTGCTGAAACGTATGCAGGTAATTTTGCCGGTATGTCCGACGAGAATGCGCTCCGTGCGCAACGATTCCGCCTCGCAGATCCGAACGTTCGCACCTTCGCCGAACGCAATCCGCCGTCCGTCGTGACTCCAGTCGACAGCCCAGATACTGCCGCGCGGAGCGGATGTGATCATTTGCCAGCGACCAAGTTTCTGGTCGTGCAGCGGCTCCGACAAGAAACCGGGGAGCGCGCGCGGCTGCTGGGCAGAATCCGAATCGACCTCGATCGTCGCACTTCGCCTCCGCGGATACCGCAGCGATTCGGCCGCGTTCGCTTCCGACTTCTCGATTGCAGGAGTTCGCGGTTCGGCGTTCTTGGCTTCACCCAGACTCGCTGAAGCCAGGGCCGCTGCGGTCAGGAACGACGCAACAGCCCCCATCGCGATAGTTGAAAGCGATAATGGTCCGCGATCGCGACGAGTGTCGAGAATGGTGGTCACGCGCCATTCCAGTTTGGATCCCGAGGACATTCCCACGGAGGCTGTGGCCGGAAGCAGTCGGCGCCGCGACAGGCAGGCGATCTCGAGCAGGTGCTGTGCGTACGTGGAAGGACGGATTCCGGCATTAAGCACGCGGTCGTCGCACGCCGTCTCGCGCTCAATTCTCATTCGGCGCGCTGCAATCCAGACCAGCGGGTGAAACCAGTACAAGGCGCAGATCGCCTGGGCGAAGATCTGCGTCAGCACATCGTGCCGCGAGACGTGCGCGAGTTCGTGCATCAGCACCACGCGACGTCGCTCAGGATGCCAGTCGCGTCCCTGAGAGGGAATCACGACGACCGGCTGCACGACGCCAAGAGTCAGCGGCACGATCGGCCGCGTCCCGACACAGAGCGTGACACGCCGCCAGATCCGGAAATAGCTCCGCAGCTCTTCGAGAGGCTCTGTCCAGGCGAGGTCGTTTAACTGCAGCACGCGGCGCGATAACCAGCGCTGCGCCAGCATCCCCGCTGCCAGTGGTGCCAGAGCGGCACAGACTCCCAGAAACCAGATTCGCGAAACGGCAGGCCGCCACGAATAACTGCGCACAGGAAGCGTCGGTTCCGGGCTGTTCGATACCGTCACACTCGTCGGAGGGGTGTTCGACGACCGTGCAGGAAAAACTGCGACGGACGAATCCTCCGCGCCTCCCCGCGCTTCGACCGCCGCCTGCGTCTGTGAAGCAGCCGACGGATCAATTCCTGTCGGCGCGGGTTCCGTCGGGAAGCTTTCCATCCAGGAGGAAACAACTCCGCGCAGTCCGGGAACCTGCCAGGACGGGAGCGCGATCGAAAAAATCGGCAGCAATGCCAAAGCCGTAAAGGCGAGGCACCACACGAAGTGCCGGAGCGCTGCGGAGGCACGACCGAGCAACATCGCACAAAGCGCCGCCGCAACCAGTACCACCGTCCCCTTGAGCGCCGCGTCGAGTATCAGCTCTGCCAACCCGGCTTCAGTCGCCGAACTGAAAAAGCCCTGAAACGAGCCGGGCATGACTCATTCTCCCTGAGTGCGAGCCGCATCGATCAGACCTGCAAGGCGATCGAGTTCCGTGCTGGAGAGCCGTTTGTCGGAGATATCGAGAAGCGCCGCTACGGCGTTCTCGGCGGAACCGTCGAAGAATGTGCGCACAAGATGCTTGAGCGCTGAACGACGGGCGGTCTCCCGAGACTGTGTCGGCAGGTAGACGTACCGCGCCCCCTGCTGCTTGTGCTTCAGATGCCCCTTTTCTTCGAGGAGCCGCATCATCGCGCGCACCGCCGAATAGCTCGGCGGGTCCGGCAACTGAGCGAGCACGTCAGCGACCGAGGCCTGCCCCAGGCGGTATACGACCTCCATGATCTGACGCTCACGGCGAGCGAGATGAATGTGCGAGTTCCTCGCCATTACGAACTCCTTCATTTTGTGGAGAGTCCCCGCTTATGCGGCTTTTCTCACACAGACCCAGAAACCCCGGAAAATAAAGACGCCGCAAAATCAGCGTCGTGAATGTCCGAATGCTAAGTCTCTAGCACCGCATTTTATCAGCGTCCCGCCCGTCATCAAAGCAGAATCCGGCCCTGAGCTTTCGATTCATGCGAAGTTCACCCCCCGCGTTGCCCGAGAGGAAACCGCTGCGAAATTGGGTTACGATACGAGAACAACTCGCGGGATCGAACATTCGCCGGGAATCATTGGCATGGCAGTCTACATCATTGGAACCCTTGACACCAAGGGCGCAGAAATCGCATTCGTCCGCAGTCTCATTGCGGAACAGAACGTCTCTGTACGCGTCATCGACGCCGGTTGCCAGGGGGAGCCACCCTTCGCCGCCGACGTCCCGAGCGACGCCGTCTTTCAGGCGGCCGGAACAACTCTGGAGGAAATGCGGCGACTCGCCGACCGCGGCCGGGCCGTCACCGAGGCGGCCCGCGGGGCGGCGGTTCTGATCCGGAAACTCTTCGAAGCGGGGGAAGTTGACGGCGTCATCGGCCTCGGCGGTTCGGCCGGAACGACCATCGCGACCGCCGCCATGCGTGCGCTGCCGATCGGCGTCCCGAAGCTGATGGCGAGCACCCTCGCCTCAGGACAGGTCCGGCCCTATGTCGGCGACAAAGACATCCTCATGCTCAACACCGTCGTCGATATCTCCGGCATCAACCGGATCAGCCGGCTTGTCCTCGGAGAAGCAGCGCGCGCGATGGCGGGAATGGTATTGCTGCGACGCGCAGGTTCAGCCGATCCGACGGCCGCGGGAAAACCGGACAAGCCCCTCGTCGCGGCCACCATGTTCGGCGTTACCACCCCGTGCGTCGAGCGGGCGCGGCGCGTGCTCGAAGAAGCGGGCTACGAGGTCCTCGTCTTTCACGCGACTGGAACGGGGGGGCAGGCGATGGAATCGCTGATTGCCGACGGCCTCATCGCCGGCGTGCTCGATATCACGACGACGGAACTCGCGGATGAACTCGTTGGCGGGGTGTTGACTGCCGGACCGGATCGACTCACTGCGGCCGGAAAGCGCGGCATCCCGCAAGTCATTTCCGTCGGCGCGACCGACATGGTGAACTTCGGCACGCGCGAAAGCGTCCCCGACAAGTTCCGCGACAGGCTCTTCTATCAGCACAATGCCACAGTGACACTCATGCGCACGACGCCGGAAGAAAACGCAAAACTCGGCGAAGAGATCGGGCGAAAGGCAGCCGCCGGCAGTGGTCCGGTTTCCATTCTGCTTCCGCTCAAAGGGGTCTCGGCCATTGATCGCGAAGGACAGACATTCGACGATCCCGCCGCCCGGACCGCCCTCTTCAACAGCATCCGCAAGAACCACGGCCAGGCGGAACTGATCGAACTCGACCAGCACATCAACGACGCCGAGTTCGCAGATCGAGCGGCGAAACGATTGATTGAAATGCTCAGGACCAGAACTTAAATTGCGCAAAGCAAGATCGACTGTGGCCGAATGCCTTTTTCCCAATCCCCTACTTCCTAAATCCCAGCCCCCATCCCCATGAGCCCATTCCGACGCAGTGATATTCTCGCGAAACTTCGTGCAAAGGTGGCCGCCGGAAATCCGATTGTCGGCGGCGGGGCCGGAACCGGGCTCAGTGCCAAGATGGAAGAGGCCGGTGGGATTGATCTCATCGTCATCTACAACTCCGGCCGATTCCGGATGGGCGGCCGCGGTTCGCTTGCGGGAATGATGCCGTACGGCGATGCGAATGCCATCGTGATGGACATGGCGCGCGAAGTCTTGCCGGTCGCCACGAAGACGCCGGTCCTCGCCGGAGTTTGCGGAACCGATCCGTTCCGCGTCATTCCGCTCTTTCTTCAGGAAGTTCAGCGGGCGGGTTTTTCCGGAGTGCAGAATTTCCCGACGGTCGGGCTCATCGACGGCGTATTCCGACAAAACCTCGAAGAGACTGGAATGGGCTTCGGTCCCGAAGTCGACATGATCCGCCAGGCGCACGAGCTCGACCTGCTTACCACTCCGTACGCATTCAACGTCGATGAAGCGAAGGCGATGGCGGAGGCGGGCTGCGATATTCTCATCCCGCACATGGGGCTCACCACGAAGGGGGCCATCGGCGCAACCACCGCGATCACGCTCGAAGAGTCCGCCAAGCGGATCCAGGAAATGCACGACGTCGCGAAGAAGGTGAACCGCGACATCCTCGTCCTCTGCCACGGCGGACCAATCGCCGAGCCGGCCGACGCGCAGTACATTCTCGACCACACTGAAGGGATCGTCGGCTTCTACGGCGCCAGCAGCATGGAGCGCCTGCCGGTCGAACCCGCCATCACCAACCGCATCCGCGAATTCACGGGGCTCAAGTTTCGGAAGTCTTGACCGATCGCGGCGCTCGCTCAGCGCCTTAGGCTGCTTGCCAGCCAGTGCGCCGGCAACTGGAATAATTAACAATACGTTTCACAAATGGGCGAACCAGCAATTGCAAAGAAACAATCTTTGGCCGGACCGCGCAAAGTTTGGAGCGCCATAGTATGTGGAAACTTTTGCAACTGTGGAGGATGGGGACGCTCAGAGCCGCAAGTCCGAGAGTTGTAATTGACTTGTATTCCATCCTCCCCGGTCACGGTGAGAACCGTTATGTATTGACGTGGACGGAAAAGTCGCTTGATGTCGATATTCTTTTCGATGCTAGAAGCGGCGCTGGGCAAGATAGCGTTCGAATCCACTTCGACGGCGTGGTGCAGCTCATCGGAAATCTCGTTCCCGGTGCGGAAGTAACTCAATTGAAGTACTTATCGTCCGTGGAACCCGGCCAACTGGGCAATGTCATTGAGTTCCGCTACTCGGAAGCCGCCTACAAATGGTCGAATGCGCTGCGTTTGCATCCAAAGATCCGACATTTCGCCTTGATCTTCTTGGCGGAGAACGCGGGGATTACGGTTTTCGCCGAAAACTGTCGCCTTGTTGCAGACGCGCGGTGAAGCACGACACCGAGATGATTTGGAAACTGCCCGAATGGATGTCGTCGATACCACAACCCTGAGCAAGATTCTCTCACATGCGCTACGTCATGAACCATGGCTTTATGAGTTGGAACTCGACGAAGAGGGATGGGCCAGAATCGAGGATGTGGTTCAGGTATTGAGGCCGCTCCACGAATCTTGGAGTAGACTGGATGAAACAGCTTTAACAAATCTCGTGCGTTCATTTCCAAAGGTTCGGCATGAAATCGATAAGCATCGCATCCGCGCATTATACGGTCACTCCCTGCCGGGCCGTCTGAGTCGAGTCCGTACCCAACCTCCACAACGCCTGTTTCACGGAACCACATCCGTCGCGCTACCGAGAATTCAGTCAGACGGATTGGCACCGATGAAACGGCAGTATGTTCATTTGTCCGTAGACGAACTCACAGCGATCGAGGTCGGAAAACGAAAGACGGAGAATCCGGTCATACTGATAATCAAGGCAGACGAAGCATGGGACAATGGAATCGCATTTTATGAGGGTAACGCCCATGTGTGGTTGGCGGACA
>JBFWWA010000159.1:0-8865 GCA_050246455.1 Planctomycetaceae bacterium | reverse complement strand
GCTCCGGCCTGTAATGTGCTTCACGAAGAAATCGTTGATGGCTGCGAACGCGATAACGACGCCGCCGGCGACATTCCGCCCCTTGATGCGGATATACGGGACGCTCAGAGTCGCATTGACGACCGAAAGCCTGGGGTTTGATTTCGTCGGCAGCTGCAGTGAGCCGCGGACGCGAACGTCAAAGTGCACTTCGGCCGCCGGATCGGCCCAGGATCCGAGGTCAGTGGGCTGGGTCGAGCGAAGATAAAGGTAGTTGCCGGTAACGTTGACTTCAAACGTGTCGACCGAGAGGAACTTGAACGAACTTGTTCCGATGCGCGGATTAAGAGAATACAGCGAGATGCCGTCCCCAATCAGATTCTGCTTGCCAAGCACACGCTTGATTTCATTCTGAATGAGAGGCTTCCGGATTTCGTAGGTCAAAATCGCATCGGCGATGAGGTCGGGCCGTGAGATCAGGACCGTCGGCCCGGCGGCGAGATCTCGATATTTCTGTGCAACTTCAAATCCCTGGGCTTTGGCGGACGATGTCCACATCAGGCTTCCAAGCGTGATTCCCAGAATTGGCAGAACGAGGCGGGTCATAGTCGATCTCCTTGTTCAGGATGCTGTCGGGAAAAATGCGCGCTCCCCGACACTGGGGAGCGCGCCAGAAACGCGCATTGCTGCTCAGCGACCAAAGCCCGGGAGCCGGATCAAAGGCTTGTCCTTTGGCGGCAGCGGCTGCGGATTGAGGCTGAACTTCATCATCGGACTGCGCAGTTCCTTGGGCGGAAGAGGCTGCGGATTCAAAGCCACTTTGCTCGCAAAGCTCGACGGTGAGCTTGTGCTCCGCAGCCAGATCACCTGTCCGTTTTTCGCCCGGAAGTAACGGCGCGTTCCCGCTTCCGCTTCTGATGGGGAACTGAACGCCGCAATCGCGACGACTGCCGACAACGCAGCAATTCCCAAGTTCGACCCGAGCACCGAACGGTTGAGTCGAGTCGACACAGCTCTGAGATTCTCCGAATGGTTCATGAAATGATCCTCGAGAGGTGAAATCCGCGGCTTGGATGCCCCGGCCCCACGCCGGCACACCGCCGCTGTATCGAAGCAGCGCAGCTCTCGAAGATTTGTTACATGACTTTTCGGAATTTTTTTTGAACACAGGCCGGCGAGATGCGCCACCTGGGGCGAGTTGGCGAGAAGCTGTTGTCGCAAGCGGGGTAATAGCGCCGTCGACATTTCGACGGAGTCGCTGCACAGGTCCGCTCTCGAGTCGAGACGCCGTTTCAAAAGGGCGTATGGAGATTATTCAGTCGCACCGAGCCGACCTCGTGCGCGACTTTCGACAGGATCTCCGCCGGTTACCGCCATTTTTCGCCCCCGCCCCGTCCAACCTCTGCGGTGTTCTCTGCCAGTTCAAAACTTTTCCTGTAACAAATCTGCAGCATTTGCGCTGTGCAGCTGGGAAGCGACTTTCGCCGATGTTGGCGGAGGCCTTCCCGATGAGGGTTTGCGCACCCCGATGCGGGCCGCAGAATTCTTTCCCGGATTCAGTTCTTACAAGGAGAAAGACGCCATGGTTCGATTCATTCTGCCAGTCTTTGCAATTGCATGCGGAATCTGCTCGGCTGCACCGTCTGCCAATGCCCAGAGCTTCGAAGTCGCAAAGCACGAACCAGGGTCCGCGGGGACACTTACCACACTCGTATCCAAGCCCGAGATTGTTTCTGACGCGTTCAAGAAATTCGATCTCAAGAAGCCGGCGATTCAGGAGTCACTGAAGAGTGAGCTTAGCCGACCGAACTTCATCGCGAACGGCGTGACTCTTTATCTCCTCAAGCCGCAAATTGGAACGGCGACGTTCCGCTTTGTCGCGACGGACAGCTTTGAGATTGATGTTACAGAGAACGTGCTCCCATTCTGCATGACGAAATCGGCCGCATCCGATCCCGCTCCGGAACCGTCGGGGGAGATTCGATTTGATATCCGAGTTCGCGGGACCCTGCATTTGCCCACGAAAGAGACTCCACAAATTGCAGTGACCGAAGCGAGCATCAGCGTTGCAAAGATTGCCATCAAGCCGGGCAAAGCCGGGAGTAATGCTTCCTCAGAGATTGAGAAGGCCAGCAATTCCATCGCAAAGATGAACAAGGACCGCAATGTTTTTCGGTCGGCATTCGACCGCTATCTGCGAATGGAATTCAACGATCAGATCAACAAGGGCCTCCGCCCGATCAACAAGAAGATTGCCGAAGAAGTCAAGAAGGGATTCGTTCCGAACTGTTCACTCAACGGGGAAGCGCTGCAAGTGATCATGTCGCGAGAATGAAAACCGGCCTGCGATGCAAACAGCACACGCGTTCGGTTGCGGACTGCTGCGACGGCAATCGTGTGCGATCGATGTTCCACGGACTTTCGAGAATCCGGGCATAACCGTGCAAGCGTCCCAGTTGCGGCCATTCCGGCCGGCTCAGTGGACTGGGAAGAAGCGCCGATGCGGACGCCCGGATTCGGACTGTTCCGGTTCAAATTGTCGGCAGGTTTTTCGTTCGCATTGGATCGGCACACCGGGGCCGGCGGGTACCCCGTTGTTTCCCGCTGCATTGGCCCGGCGCGGTGATTAGAATGAACCGGGTTGCACTCGTCGTTCACCGTAGCAGTGCTCGCATGGCAATCGCGCCCGCGGAACATCCGGCCGAAGTCATTCCCACGAACCGCCGGTTTCAACGGCGCAAATGGGCATTGCGCTGCGGCGCGATTCTGTTTGGAATCTCGCTGTTCGCTGCCACGGAAGGACTTTGTCGGACGATGGGATGGGGCGAGCCGACCCGCACCGACGATCCCTACGTCGGGTTTACCGCCGTTCATCCCCTTTTCGTCCGGAATGAATCGGGAACTCGTTTTGAGATTCCAAAATCGCGATTCCGGTTCTTTGCGCCCGATTCCTTCCCGGTCGAGAAAGGACCGGACACGTTTCGCGTCTTCTGCATCGGCGGCTCGACTGTTCAAGGGCGCCCCTTTTCGACCGAAACCTCATTTCCCACATGGATGAAGCTCGGCCTGGCGGAAGCGGATCCCGAGCATCACTGGGAGGTCGTCAACTGCGGCGGAATCTCGTACGCCACGTATCGGCTTGTTCCGATCGTGGAAGAATGCCTCGAGCATGAGCCGGATCTGATCATCCTCTGCGAAGGACATAACGAATTCCTGGAAGACCGCACCTACGCGCACTTCAAGCAGTCAGCTCCCATCGCTCGATTTGCCCGTGAAGCGGTCGGCCGTTCGCACGTTGCCAATCTGCTTCGCGCGGCGGTGACGACCAGCTCCCCGGAGGTGCAGAACCCGGACCGGACGATTCTTCCCGACGACGCTGATGCGCTTCTCAACTACAAGAACGGCCTGCGCGCGTATCATCGTGATCCGGAATGGCGTGCGGGGATCGTCGAGCATTTCGGGCACAATCTGCGGCGAATGATCCAAATGTGCCGCGAGCGCCAGGTTCCGGTCCTTGTCGTTCTTCCACCGTCGAATCTTTCCGACTGCGCGCCGTTCAAATCGCAGCATCGCGATTCCCTGGCGGAGGCAGACCTCGAGAGATGGAACAGGCTTCGCGATGCGGAGCACGCGGCAACTCACCAGAGTCCCGCGAAGGCGGTCGAAATTCTGCAGGAGATGATTTCGCTCGACCCGGAGTACGCCGCAACTCACTTTGAGATCGGCAAATGCTACGAAGCGCTCGGAATGCACCGGGAAGCGCGGGCGGCGTTCGTCCGGGCGCGCGATCTCGACATCTGCCCGTTGCGCATGGTCTCCGAGCTCGAACAATCGATGCGCGACGTCGTCGACGAATCAGGCGTCCCCTTCCTTGACGCCCATGAGCTGCTGGAAGCGCGGAGCCGGAATGGGGTCCTCGGCGGCCCGATTCTCTGCGACCGAGTTCATCCGTCGTTCGAGGGAAATCAGTGGATCGCCGATGAGATTATCCGCCAGATGTCTCAACTCGGGCTACTCACTTTGGCCTCCGGCTGGGACGACCGCGCGAAGGAGTCGTACCGGCGTCATTTCGCCGCGCTCGACGCGCACTATTTCCTCAAGGGACTGCGGACGATCAAGGCCGTCGAGAGCTGGGCGCGGGGCGAAACCAACGGGCCGTCGATCGAAGTACGCGCGCCGCACCGCGTTCGTGACAGTGAGTGAGCGCGCGCAATTCGCCTCGCGCTGCCCGACATTCTATGGACCGTGTTCGCTCGGCTTGTGTCCCGGTTCCGCCGGTACGATCTCGACAGGTGCCGGCGTCACGACGGCCGCTTTGGGACGGCGGAACCATTCCTCCGCACGCTGGAAGATCACGAAGAAGACCGGGACGAAGAACACGGCCAGAATCGTCGATGCGAGCATTCCGCCGAACACCGCGGTCCCGAGCGCCTGCTGACCCCGCGCACCGGCTCCCTGAGCGACGACGAGCGGAGCAACACCGAGGATGAACGCGAACGAGGTCATGAGAATCGGCCGGAAGCGCATCCGCGATGCCTCGACCGCAGCTTCCAGGATACTGCGTCCCGACGAGCGCAGATGCCGCGCGAACTCGATGATCAGAATGGCATTCTTGCTTGCGAGCGCGATGATGAGCACAATTCCAATCTGCGTGTAAATGTTGTTATCCATGCCGCGCAGTGAGACGGCCGCAATGGCCCCGAGAATTCCGAGCGGAACGACCATGATCACCGCGGCCGGCATCAGCCAGCTCTCGTACTGAGCCGCGAGCACGAGATAGACGAGCAGCACCGCCATTGCGAAAACGAGGATCGCTTCGCCGCCGACTTTCTTTTCCTCGAACGCCATGCTCGTCCACTCGAAGCCCATCGTATTCGGCAGGTTCGCCTGCGCGATCTGCTCCATCAGGTCGAGTGCCTGACCGGTGCTGTAACCTGGCGCCGGTTCCCCCGAAATTGAAGCGGTCGGGTACAGGTTGTACCGGTTGATGACCTGCGGACCGAACGCCTTGCGAACGTCCGCCACGGTGCCGATCGGCACCATTTCATTCTGACTGTTGCGGACCTCGAGCTGCCGGATATCCTCAGGCTCGTCACGGAAGTTCGGTTCCGACTGGACGCGCACCTGGTAGGTGCGGCCGAAACGGTTGAAGTCGTTCACGTAGGTGGAACCAAGCGATGCCTGCAGCGTTCCGAAGACGTCGTCGAGCGGAACTTCGAGCGATTTCACCTTTGTGCGGTCCACATCGACGAACATCTGCGGCACGCCGGGCCGGAACATCGTATTGAGTGCCGTCAGTCCGCTTTGGGCCTGTGCATCGGAAATGATCTTTTCCGTCACCGCGGCCACTTCCTGCAGCCCGACGTCGGACCGATCTTCAATCTGCATCTGGAAACCGCCGCGGAATCCCAGTCCGCGAATGGCCGGGGGCGCAAACGGGAAGACGATCGCTTCCTGAATCTGGCTGAATCGCCCCATCAGCACGCCGAGGAGCGAATCGATCGTCTGGCCCTTTTTCTGCCGGACGTTCCAGGCATCGAACGTCACAAACAGCGTGCCGGCGTTCGGCGCGCTGCTGTTATCGAGCAGCGAAAGCCCGCCGATGGTGATCCAGTCGTTCACTCCGTCGACGTCCGCGAGTATTGTGTCGATTTTGCGCATCACTTCCTGGGTCCGCGGCTGAGACGACGCGTCCGGAAGCTGCACGCTGATCAGAATGTAGCCCTGGTCTTCGGTCGGAATGAACGCCGTGGGGACGCGCGTGTACCAGAAGGCCGCGAGCGCCACGAGCGCGGCGAATGCCAGCATGACAACGGTCAATTGCCGGACCAGCACCTTCACGATACGTGTGTAGATTCGCTCGACGACGCCGTACGCCGCATTGAACCCTCGCGCGAAGACGTTCTTCCTTTCCTTGGGAGGGCGCAGCCAGAGCGCGCACTGCGCCGGCTTCAAAGTGACGGCGTTGATGGCGCTGATGAGCGCTGTCGCCGCAATGGTGAGTGCGAACTGCCGGTAAAGCTGACCGGTAATTCCCGCGAGCATCGCGCTCGGCACGAACACCGCCATGAGCACCAGCGTGATGCCGATGATCGGCCCGAGCACTTCGCCCATCGCCTGCATCGTCGCTTCTTTGGGAGGTTTGCCCCGTTCGATGTGGTGCGCCGCATTTTCGACAATCACGATTGCGTCGTCGACCACGATGCCGATCGCGAGGATCAGGCCGAACAGAGTGAGCACGTTCACCGAGAACCCGAGCGCCCACATCGCCGCGAATGCGCCGATGATCGTGACCGGCACGGTCGTTGCCGGCACCAGCACCGCGCGCCAGTCCTGCAGGAAGACAAGGATCACGATGAGGACCAGGACACCCGCTTCTGCCAAGGTCTTGTAGACTTCGTGAATGGTGGCATCGACGAACTTCGTCGTGTCGAGGGGAATCTCGTATTCCATCCCTTCGGGAAATCGCGCGCTCATCTCCTCGACGGCTGCCTTCACGCGCTCCGCGACGTCGATGGCATTCGCTCCCGGAAGCTGGTAAATCCCGACGTTCGCGGTCGGTTTTCCTTTCTTGAGGTTGTACTGATCGTACGACTGCGCACCGAGTTCGACCCGCGCAACGTCCTTTAAGTAAACGACGCTCGACTCGTCACCGGTTTTCACAATGACGTTCTCGAACTGCTTGGCATCGCTGAGACGGCCGAGAACGGTCACCGCGTATTGGAACCGCTGGTCTCCCGGCGCCGGCGGCTGACCGATCGTCCCCGCCGCCACCTGCACGTTCTGCTCGCGGATGGCGTCGATGACGTCCTGTGTCGTCAGGCCGCGGCTTCGCAGCTTCTCCGGATCAATCCAGACGCGCATGCTGTAGTTGCCGGTGCCGAAGACCTGGACTTCGCCGACCCCTTTGATGCGGCTCAGTTCGTCACGAAGCCGAAGCGATGCGTAATTCGAGAGAAACAGGTTGTCGTACTGGCCGTCGGGCGATGTCAGCGAGATGACGAGAATAATGCTCGTCGACTGCTTCTTGACGGTAATTCCCTGCCGCTTCACTTCTTCGGGAAGCAGGGGTTCGGCCATCGAAACGCGGTTCTGCAGAAGCACCTGCGACTGGTCGAGGTCGCTGCCGATCTCGAACGTTACGGTCAGCGAGTACGATCCGTCGCTCGAGGACGTCGACGACATGTACAGCATGTTCTCGACGCCGTTCACCTGCTGTTCGATCGGCGCGGCAACGGTGCTTGCGACGACGGAGGCATTCGCGCCGGGATAGGTTGCGGAAACGCGCACCGTCGGCGGCGTGATTTCCGGATACTGTTCGACCGGCAGTCCCCACAAGGAAACGGCGCCGACCAGCATCGTCACGATCGCGATGACGTTCGCGAAAATCGGACGCTCAATGAAGAACTTCGAAAACATGGGACTCGATTCAGGACGAAGTTACTTGTTGGATTCGGACTTTTCCGGGGGAGTTTGAGGCGCGCTCTCCGGAACCGCAGCGACGCGGCGCGAAGTCGCATCGGCCCCGGCATCCGCATTGACGACGGTTTGCGGCGGCGCGGCCTCTTCGGGATCGACCTTCGCATTCGGGCGGGCGCGCTGCAGGCCGTTGATAATCACGCGGTCCGTGAGCGACACCCCTTCGGTAATGACGCGCAACCCGGAATCACTGATGCCGAGCTTGACGGGGCGGTACTCGACGACGTTCTCGGCGTTGACGGCCAGGACGTAGTCGCCGCGCTGGTCGGTCGCGATTGCGACATCCGGCACGACGAGCCTCGGCAGCGGATTGCCCAGCTGCGCCCGCAAACGGACGAACATGCCGGGAATCAGCTTCTGATCGGGGTTCGGAAGGATGATGCGACGCAGAGCCGTCCCGGTTTTCGGATCGATTCCCAGCTCTCGATAGTCGAGTTTGCCGACGTGCGGAAAGCCGTTCTCGTTCGCAAGACCCAACCGGACTTCCGGCGGCTGAATGTCGGGGTCCGGGAGCTGATTGTCGCGCCGCATTGCCATCAGCCGGAGCAGGTCGCGCTCACTGACGTTGAAGTGCGCGTAGATGGGGTCGATGCTTTCAATTTTCGCGAGCGGCGTCATCTCCGCGTCGACGAGATTGCCGAGATCGACGAGGTGCCGCCCGATGCGGCCGTCGATCGGCGAGCGAATTTCCGAGTAGTTGAAGTTGAGCTGGGCCTGATCGACCGCAGCTTTCGTGGCGTCAACGGTGGCCCTGGCGGAATCGCGTTCGGCGCTTCGCGCGTCGAAGTCGGCCGTCGAAATCGCCTTCCGACCCGCAAGCTCGGACGCGCGGGTGAATTCCGCTTCGGCAAGCTGCAATGCCGCTTCCGCCTTCTTCGCTTCGGCGCGCGCCTGGTCGAGCAGGACTTTGAGCGGCGCCTGTTCGATGACGAACAGCAAGTCTCCCTTCTTGACGTTTGAACCATCCGTGAACGCGATCCTCTCCAGATAGCCGCGCACGCGCGCCCGGAGTTCCACGGTTGCCGTGGCGGAGGTCGTGCCGGTGAAGTCGATGAAGTCCGCAATCGGCTTCTCTTGCACCGGCGCGACCGTCACCTTCGGGGGAGGGGGGGGAACGAACTGATTCTTCTGGCCGCATCCCGCAATCGCCGCAAGCGCGGCCAGCATCAGCACGGATGCACCGCGTCCCGGCGGCAGCCCTACCCGATTCATCATGGGTCTTTTCCCGTTCTATTCGATTGCCGCGGGCTGGAGCGCTTCGATCGGCAGATTGTTCTGAACTTTTGTCAGCAACTCTTTAAGAGTCGCAATTTCCTCTTCCGTCATTCCGCGTGTTGCTCGTTCCCGAACCCGCATTGCGCACTCGACTATTCGGTTCCACATCGGGTTGGACTGTGCGAGCGGCCG
>JBFWWA010000158.1:0-8888 GCA_050246455.1 Planctomycetaceae bacterium | reverse complement strand
CGATCAATGAGCTTCATGGACTCCGCGCAAAAGAGCCGCGCGTCTACGAAATTGAGCTGCGTCGACTGCTCAATCGATTCATCACCGTCTGCAACACCATTGAGTACGCGCATTCGCGCGGCATCCTGCACCGCGATCTGAAACCCGACAATATCATGCTCGGTCCGTTCGGCGAGACGCTGGTCGTCGACTGGGGGCTCGCGAAAGTCATCGCACCGAGTTCAGAAACGGCGAAAGACCGGGCCGATGCAAGCCAGGTCGATGTCAGCCCGGCATCCCCTCGGTCTCCTGCGATTTTATTGAATTCCGACGGTGCGACACAGGCAGGAACCGTCGTCGGCACGCTGGCTTACATGAGTCCGGAACAGGCGCTCGGCTGGAACGACACGTTGACTCCCGCCGCCGACGTTTACAGTCTCGGCGCGACTCTCTATGCCCTGATTACCGGCAATGTTCCGGACGTCGGCCGCGATCTCGCGACGATTGTTGTTCGCGTCAGGAAGAAACAGTATGCGAGGCCGCGTGAACTGAACCCCACAGTGCCAATCCCGCTCGAAGCTATCTGCCTGAAAGCCATGGAGGGGGCGACGGTCGCCCGCTACCGATCGGCAGCGGACCTGGCGCGCGATCTGGAATCCTACCTTGCCGACGAACCGGTGACTGCCTGGGTCGAGCCGCTCCGCGTCCGCGCAGGACGCTGGATGCGCAGACACAGGACGTTCGTCACCTCAACGGTTGGTGTCGGAACAGCGGTAATCATTGCGCTGGTGGCGATCGTTGCATTGCAGAAGAACGCCAACGAGAAGCTCGCGGAGTCCCGCGACCGGGAGAAACAGAACTTCGATATGGCGCGCGATGCGGTCGACACCTACTTCACTCAGGTCAGCGAAGACCCGCGACTCGCAGCCGTCGGACTCGAACCATTGCGGCGCGATCTGCTCGGCACCGCCGGCGAATTCTACGAGCAGTTTGTCCGCAACGAATCGTCCACACCCGAACTGACGTACGAGCTCGGATGGGCGAAGTTCCGCATGGCGGCGATCACGGAGGAAATCGGCTCTCCCGAATCGGCCATCACACAGCTGCAGCAGGCGTCACAGCATTTTCGTGATCTGCTCAAGCTGGAAGTTACTTCCGGAGCCCTGGAAGGGCTGCTCTTCTGTAACTTGAATCTTGTCGAACTCTATACGCGCACCGGTCGGAAGAACGAAGCGCTGAACGACCTGATGGTCGCCACCGACATCGCTCGCGACCTGGCCCAGGCCTATCCCGACCGCCCTTCCTTTCAGAATCATCTCGCGCGCTGCTTTGCCATGCAGGCGCAGCGATGGGTCAATCTCGGAAAGCTGGACGCGGCGGCGGATGCTTACCAGGAGGAGCTCGCGGTTCGCCGGCGGATTACCGAACTCGATCCGGAAAAGCCGGTCTACCAGCACGACCAGGCGACGCTGTACCGCAATCTTGCGAATCTTGATCAACGGAGGGAACAGCTCGACGCAGCGCGAAACAAGCTTCAGTTGTCGCTCGAGATCGAGCGCCGACTCGTTCGCGACAATCCGGCCGATGCATCCTTTGCCGACAGTCTCGCCCGCAGCGCAACTCTCATCGGCGACGTCGAGACACGCAGCGGCCGGATCGAATCGGCGCGGCGCGCGTACGAGGAAGCGGTTTCCATTCGCGGCAATCTTGTGAAGACGCATCCCGATGTCCTCGACTATCGCGCCGAGCTCGTGAACGTCGCGAACCATTTCGGCTCGTTCCTCTACGACCGCGGAGAGCTCGAACCGGCGGACGCTCAGTTCCGCAGGGCCTTCTCGAACGCGGAGCGACTCGTGGAGGACCACCCGGAACAAGCTCAATACCAGATCTCGCTGGCAGCCGCGGCCACTAACTGGGGCATGCTGTGCGCAGCGACGAACCGTCTCCCGTTCGCGGAGCAACTTCTCGCGCGCGCCGAGGAGATTCGCAAGCGGCTCCTTGAACTCTCTCCGGACGATGAAGATCACAAAAGCGCACTCGCCGGAATTGGTCGCGAGCTCGCAGGCGTCGAGAAACGATCCGGCCGTGCGGACGCGGCTCAGCGGCATCTCGAAGAGTCCATCAGCAGCTTGAGCTCACTCATCGAAAAACATCCCGACCGGCCGAAGTATGTCGAACTCCTCAGCCTCTGCAGCAGGGACCTCGGCGACCTGTTCAAGGACACCGGCCGAACGGAAGAAGCCATTGCTCAGTACGGCCGGGCGATGGAGAGACTCAAACCGCTCGTGGATGCGCGTTACCGAATCGTTTCCTACCGCATCGGACTCGCAGCGATTCATGTGCAGGTCGGCAGCATTCGTTACGAGCAGCAAAAACTCGACGAAGCCATGGCGAGTTTCGACGCGGCACTCACCCTGTTTGACGAGAACGAGCTCAATGCCATGGGTCGCGACGGCAAGCTCGTTCTGAGGAATGCGAACGCCGGACGCGCCCTGGTGCTGGAACAGACCGGTAAGCATGATGAAGCTGTTCAAAGCCTCAACCGCGCCATCGGACTCGGGTCCGCCGACGACAGCGTGGGTCTGCGTTTGAAGCGGGCCGGCCTGCTGATGAAGTCGGGTCGGGCCGACGAGGCCGTGGCGGAAGCCGAAGCCCTGACCACCGAAGCGGCGGGATACGGCCCTGCTCTCTTCGAGCTCGCCACAATATTCGCACGTTCCATCGACGCGGTTCGAAACTCGAAAGCCGGGACCGAGGCCGAGCGCGAAGCGCTGAGCGAGGAACGCGCCCGGAAAGCGATCTCACTCCTGCAACGGGCGCACGAAGCAGGCCACTTTCTGGACGCCGCGAATCGCGACAAACTCAAGTCGGCGGTGTTCGAGAACTCGCTCGGCTCGATCAAGGAATACCGGACCTTCCGCGAAGCGATCGACAAACTGCCGGCGAATCGGACGAACTGAGGTGGCTCGCCGGGATTCTATCGCTTCTCGGCGATCACGCGCATGAAGTCGGCCCGGCCGATCCGTTCGCTGTAATCAGCGAGCATCAAACCCCACGGCTTCCACCGTGCGGCCCGCAGCCAGGCGGGACGCGATCCGCTTGCTGTTGCGCGGCGAGCCGACTTTCGCAGGCATCCCGCCCGGGCAATCTGCTGGATTGAAAGGACCTTGAATCCCTCACGGCAAACGGTCTCGCAAAGTGTCTCCGGTGTGAAATGCGTCAGGTGCCGCGGCAGTTCGAGCGCGTACCACGAGTCGCGGAAATGCTCGTACGACCACGATTCGAAGTTCGGCACACCGACGACGAGCAACCCGCCGCGCCGCAGCGCCTGCCCCGCTGCTCGCACGACCTCGCGCGGCTGATGTACGTGCTCCAGTGAATTCCACATCGTTACGGCATCGAACTGCTCAGGCCGGATGTCGGGGTGCGGAAGCGAGCCGAGGTGCACTCGAATTCCGGAGGAATCGAATATCTCTCGCGCCACCTTCTCCGAGAAATCCATTCCCTCAACGGTCCACCCGAGCTCGCGCATCCGCTTCAGAAAGTCCCCCGCGCCGCAGCCGAAGTCGAGCAAACGTCCGGGTGCGCGGAACGGAATCCACGACTGACGCTGCCGCGAACGACGCATGGTCATGCGGCCCGCAAGGGCAAGCATCCGCGTCTTCAAATCGATCGGCGCCGCCGGGGGATAACCGAAATCCGCGCGCATCACCGCTTGAGTCAGAGTGTGCCGCCATCCTCCGGTCGTCAGTGCATCCTCGTCGCGACCGGTGTACGGGCCATAACTGTCGGGGTAGAAACGGCCGATGCTGTTGATCGTCGGCCGGGGATTCGTGAATGAGAGTCCGCAGTCGCGGCAGCGGACGACGCGAAAGTTGCCTCCGATTTTCGTCACCGGATCGGACGCGACGATGACCGTCTCATGATCCTGTCCGCCGCAGAGCAGACAATCGACGGCTTCCAGCTCGACGGAAGATTCCTGCGGCAGTGTCACCGCGCGATGACTCTCGAACGCTCTTAACGTGCTCACTCAACCTCCCTGTCGCGCAAGCGCCGAACTCATGGGATCCGGGGCGCAAAAACCGCGGGGGGAGAGTAAGTGAATCGGGTAAATCGGTCAAGACGGGCGGATTTACACCGTCAATTGAAGCGATTCCGCGATAGTTCCCACTGAGGGGGCAACTCGGTCGAATTCTCAGACCGCTCGCACCACGCAAGCCGCGCTTTGTCCCATCGCCGTCCGGTTGACCGAAAGAGCGGTCGGGAACTGGGGATGGATCGGCTCGTCGTGCACGACGTTGATGCGGCAGCGCGGGTCAGGCGTTTCGTAGTTAAGAGTTCGCGGCAGACTTCCATGCTTAAGCGAAAGAAGACTCGCCGCCAGTTCGACCGCACCCGAGCCCGCGTCGAAGTTCCCGAAGTAACTCTTGAGCGCGGTCACAGGAATGCGGGTCGCCGACGAACCGAGTGCCCGATGATACGCACGTGCTTCAACAAGGTCGTCCTGCTGAGTGCTGATGCCGTGTGCATTGATGTGCCCGAGCTGTGACGGCTCGAGCCCCGACTGTCGCAGCGCGCTCGACATAGCGCGAACAAGACCGGTCCCCGCGTTCTCAAAGCCGGAACCATCACATCCCGCGCCAACCCCAACCACTTCCGCGTAGATTTCCGCGCCGCGGCGGACCGCGTGATCATAGCTTTCAATGATGAATGCCGCTGCCCCCTCGCCCACGATCGCTCCGTCGCGCTCGAAATCGAACGGGCGGCAGGCACGCTCGGGGTCGGCGTCCCGACGCGACAGGCTGTCGAAGAGACTCAGCTTCGTAATGTCGACAGGGTGAATGTTCGAGCTGCAGGCGCCGACAATCATGCAATCGGCGGCTCCGCGTCGGATCACACCGATCGCTTCCGACAATGCGAGCAGCGCCGACGACTCGCGGCTTGTAATGGTGTTGTTCGGACCGCGCGCGTCGAATTCAATCGAAACGTGGCAGGCCGGCATGTTCGGAAGTTGACGCAGCAGCCAGAGCGGCGAGATATCGTCCAGGCACTGCTCGCCGAACTGCGAGTAGTCGAACTCGTTCCCGCTGGTCGAGCATTGGCGGACCGCTTGCGCGAGTTCCGTCGGGCTGCTCGAAATTCTGCCGGCACCGTACACGACGCCCAGACGTTCGGGATCGATCGCCCCCTGTGCCAGCCCCGCATCCTTCATGCTCAGTGAAGCCGCCGCGACGCCAAGCTGGATGTCGCGCGACATCACCTTCACGAACTTCTTGTGCCGCACATAGAGAGTCGGGTCGAAGTCCGCAACTTCGGCCGCGAGCTTGATGGGAAGATCGGCGTTGGGGAACGCGCGGAGATAACCGATGCCGCTTTTACCGGCCATGAGGTTGCGCCAGAAGTCGTCATTGCCAATCCCCACCGGGGAAATGACGCCGACTCCCGTCACGACCGCGCGTGTTGCCTTGAACCCAGCCTTCATAGCTTTACCCTGCGGCTTGGAACGTTCCCGCGTATCCCGCGCCGTGGAACGTCCGATTCCCCCATCCTGTCTTCCGGCGGCTCCGGTGCCGTGCAGCAGGATGGAAAAACCAAACCACTCGTAGGAATTATCGAACCGGCAGATGTGTCGCCTGTTTGCGAACACGTCGCTGGCAATCCGGTCCCCCGGGATTGCCCATCCGGCGTCGATAGTCTCCCTCTTATCGGAAATCCAAACACCGGATACCCAAGCGCAAAACGGGCTCCGGCGTTACTGTCCTAACCTGATTTTTCAGGTACGGACCACCTTTGACGGTTGTGCAGACGTCACAGCACAACCCAGGTGAAAAGAGGCTGCATCCGAGACTTCGCTGCGACGACCCAACGCCGCACCGAACTCAATGCACCCGTCACCAAAGATGACGAGACCTCTCGCGATTTCCCGAACTGGAAATCGTCCCCTGAAAAACGCAACCTGACCTGTTCGAATTACACCCCGCCGAAAGCGCCGAGTCAAGCGAAAACCAATAGTCGACGTAAGTTGCGACGATCGATACCCCTCTCCGACCGGATCGGCTTGTCGGTTGGAAGTCAGGATCTCCCACGCAGTTCCAGCGGGGAAGCGAATCAAACCACGGTTCAGGTGTTCCCGGCAGCCGGAACCTGGACGCTCTGGGGCACAACATCAAGTTTGTCAGCGGTTTACGAATCCGATATGATTCCCGACTGTCGCTCGATGGACCTGGGCGGGGTCATTTTCCGCCTCTCATGGGGCGAATCCTGCTCCCGGGGTCGAATCCTGGGTTACCGCTCGCAGACCACCCCGGGTAGCCTGTGTACGGCCCTGCCTCGGCAGCTCGGTCAGAACTCGAAATCAGCATCGCGAGAGTGGCGGAATTGGCAGACGCGCCGGACTTAGGATCCGGTGGGGCAACCCGTGCAGGTTCAAGTCCTGTCTCTCGCACTTCCCGGTTCGGCGGGCGATTCATGGGCAATGATAAAACATGCCTGCGGAAACCCCGGCTGGTGGGGTTCTTTGACGTAATTCAAACGACCCCGCTGGATGAAGAGCACTTGGAGGCAGCGACCGTCGAGTTACATCAAGTCACGCAGCCACCGCATCACTCGATTCAATGGATCGATCAGGTTCAACTTGCCCAGCAGCCAAACCAGCGGTTTGTGGACGCTCGCTACAAAATTGAAGGTATCATTATCTACGATGTGATTCTTCAATAGCCACGCCATTCCTAAGCGAACCGGGATAAGGCTAGCGACGTACAGAAACAGGATCCCCCCAACGTACCAGAGCACGCCGTAGGATCGCTTCGGATTGACTTTTGCCGCGTCGGTCATCCGTGGTCTCCGCGCATAAGAATCCGCCCGGCCTGTTCGTTCCGGGCGGATTCATTCTACGCATGCAACGTCTCGCGCCATGAGCGAAACAGCGCGACATTCTGAGCAAAGCCGGTGAGTGCTACTCGGTTGCAGTTACGAGCTTGTCTTCCGGGTTCTCGGTCAGAATGAGACCGCGGAACTGAACCTCCTGGGCCTCTTTGTTCGAGTGCAGCTGCAGGCCGATCGGTCCGGCCTGGCAGAGTTCCGGCTTGGGATCGCTCCAGTCGGCGACCGCCTTGCCGTTCACAACGTGGCGGATCCGGTTACCGATCGCGAGGATCTCCATCCGGTTCCAGTCGTGCTGCTTCCCCGCCTTTTTCGCGATGCCGTCCTTGTCCTGATAGATACTCATGCGGCGGTAAAGGTCGTAGTAGCCGTAGCCCGACGGGTACATCACGAGGTGCCCCATGTAGCTGTACTTGTCCCCTTCCTTCTCAACGTTCTGCCCCCACAGCGCGATGCCGGAGTGCATTTCGCTCGTGACCAGCGTGCTCTCGAAGATCAGGCGGAAGTTCCGATATTTTTTTGTCGTAACGAGATAGGTGCTCGCCTTCGGGGCGTTCTCGGCAGAGTTCTTCGCGACGATGATCCCCTTCTCGACATTGAAGTATTTCCCCGTCTGCCCTTCCCAGCCGGTGAGGTCCGATCCGTTGAAGAGATGAATCGGCTTCTCGCTTTTTGGCAGTTTCGGAATCTGCCGGGCCGACCAGTCCCCCGCTTCCGGCTCGGCGGCGGCGGCGAATTGAATGGAGAACGCGGTCACGAACGCAATCACACAGAGGCAGTGTTTCATGAGGGACGCTCCGAGGAGGGGGAACTGGTGAATCGACCGTCGGCGATCGACGGCCGCCGCATCATACCAGAGTTCGAGCAGCGATGTTCTACCGAGCGTTCCCGAGAGGCATGCGGGTGGTTATCATCGGTTACACCGGGGAACGGTGCGATTCCCCGAAAAATTGACTTTTCTTCCCTGGAATGAATCGCCGTCATGCAGAACACTCGTGTGATTCCCGTTCTGATCTCAATCGCCTTCCTGGCAGCAATCGTCGGCTTCCTCGCCTTCAAAGAGACGCCCGCACCGGAAAAGCCGCAGGCGCCGGTCGTTGAGAATCCCGTCACAACCACCGACAAATCATCGCTATTGAAGGGCGCCGGATCGGTCGACGCCAATGCACCGAAGGAATTCACCGCAACCACGTCAGGTCTGAAGTATCGTATTCTCCGACAAACGGACGGTCCCAAGCCCAACAGTTCGCATCAGGTCACGGTGAACTATCGCGGCTGGCTCGATGACGGCACGGAATTCGACAGCTCGTACAAGCGCGGCGAACCGACATCCTTTCCGCTCGGCAAAGTCATCGCGGGATGGACGGAAGGTCTGCAGCATGTCCCCCAGGGAGGCATGATCGAGTTATGGATTCCTTCCAGTCTCGGATACGGTCCCGCCGGAATGGGCGATAAGATCCCTCCCGGCGCAACGTTGCACTTCCTCGTCGAACTCATTGAATTCAAGTAGCCTCAAGCCCGTCACCACGACCGAAAAGGATCGATCATGAGCACTGCCGGCCCCGAAGACGCCGATGCACCGAAGGAGTACTCCGAAACGGCATCGGGACTGAAGTACCGCGTTCTCCGGAAATCGGATGCGCCGAAACCAATCCGTTCGAGCGTCGTCGAAGTGAACTATCGCGGCTGGCTCGAAGATGGGACGGAGTTCGACAGTTCCTACAAACGACGCGAATCAATCTCGTTCCCTCTCGGCAATGTGATCGCCGGCTGGACCGAAGGGCTGCAGCTCGTCGGCAAAGGGGGGATGATCGAATTGTGCATTCCCTCAGAACTCGGATACGGTTCGCGCGGCGCCGGTGGAGTTATTCCCCCCCACGCGACACTTTACTTCCTCGTCGAGCTGATTGATTTCCAGTAAGCCGCGGTCGGCCAGTAACGCAACAGCGTTGAGAACACGAAAATAACTCCCGTGCACCCCAACGGAATGCACGGGAGTTTCGTCTTGGTGGTCTGCTCCAATCGCG
>JBFWWA010000157.1:0-8967 GCA_050246455.1 Planctomycetaceae bacterium | reverse complement strand
AAAAGCCGCAACGGGGGCGATTCCGCGAGTTCGTGCAGTGCGATTTCGACACGATCGGCACTGAGTCGAACGTCGCCGATATTGAAACTTTGCTCGTCATTCACGATCTGATGGACCGCATCGGGTTCAGCCGCTTCACCATTCGCGTCAACAATCGGCTCGTGCTCAACGGAATGCTCGAATCGCTGGGACTGACGGGCCACACGGAAGCCGTTCTTCGCGCGCTCGACAAACTGCCCAAGGTGGGTGCCGAGGCTGTCATCGCTGAAATGTCCACCACTGCAGGAACGACTGCGGAACAGGCGAAGCGTGTGCTCGAGTTCGCCGGGCTTCAAGGAACCCCGGACGATATTCTCCGGAACCTCGAGCCGCTGGTTTCCGGCAATGAACATGGGGCGCGCGGAATTGCGCGGCTTCGCGAACTGTTCAGCACCTGTCGAGCAACCGGGATTCCCTCGGAGCGCATCGTCCTCGATGTTTCGATTGCGCGCGGGCTCGACTACTACACCGGCACGATCTACGAGACATTTCTTTCCGATCTGCCGAGCATCGGCAGCGTCTGTTCGGGTGGACGGTACGACAATCTCGCGGGTCTGTTTACGAACCAGGCGCTTCCGGGCGTCGGCGCGAGTCTAGGGCTCGACAGGCTTCTGGATGCGATGGGAATCCTCGGGATGCTGTCGAGCGTTTCGACACCGGCGCAGGTACTGGTGACGATCTTCGATGAAAAGCATCTCGCCGATTACTTGCGGGTCGCGAACCTTCTCCGCAAACGAGGAATTGCAACGGAACTTTACCCGGAAGCAAAGAAGCTCGGTCATCAGTTGAAGTATGCGAGCAGGAAGGGATTCCGTGCTGCGGTCATTGCCGGAGAGGAAGAGTTCCAGACGGGACAGTGGCAGGTCAAAGATTTGGCATCCGGAACGCAATTGTCGTTCACAGAGTCCGGTCTCGCCGAACACCTGACAGGAATCCTTGCCGGTTCGAACTAGCCCCGGAATCGCACAACGACCGGAGAGGCGGGATCTGAGTCTTCAAAGGGCGTAATCGATCTCGCGGAAGCGATGCCATTCAAGGCGCCAGCCCGGCAAGTTCGTCTTCGTTTGTTTTCCCAATCCTGACTGGATGGGCAAAGCCGCACGAACTTCGCGTGGTGCATGAACGATTGTGGATAGATTCGGAGTTCAGCATTCTTCCTGAGCAGACACCAAGGAACGCCGCGGCGAAAAAAACAGCATTGGGGCGCTGCACAAATGTCGAGACGTGCTACAATCGATGCGCCCGAGCCGGATGCTTACGGCGCGTAGCGGGCCTGCACTCCTCGTCGTTTTCGAAAGCGGCAGCGCGTGGCGATTCGCAGCAATCATTATGACGTTGCGTTCGAGGAATTCCTGCGTCAGGGACGCACGCCGTACGTTGCAGTCGACGAGCAGCGACGCGCTCTCCTGCGCGATGCATCCCTCAAATCGATGGATTTCATCGTCTATTCCCAGCAGCGTCCCAATCTCCTGGTAGACGTGAAGGGGCGGCAGTTTCCGACGGGGGGCGAGAGCGGCGGCCATTGCTGGGAGAACTGGGCGACTGAAGACGACCTCACAAGCCTGATGCAGTGGGAACAGGTTTTCGGACCCGGATTCCGCTCGATACTTGTGTTCGCCTACCATATTCTGGATGAGAGACGGGCGTCTGAACTCGGACCGCATTTCGAGTTCCGTGACCGTCGATACTCATTCTTCGGCGTCTGGGCCGAAGAATACCGGAAAGTGATGCGAACACGATCAACAAGCTGGGAGACCGTTTCACTTCCCGTCCGAGAATTCCGACAGCTCTGCTCTCCGATTCACGAATTCCTTTGAACTCGAGATCCCCAGTTTTCGTTTTTGTTCTAAGATCGTCGTCCCTCGTGCGATATCGTTGATATATGCCGAAAGTTTCTTTAGAGCTCGACATGACACTCGGACTGCGAAAGTCTTTCATTTCCGGAACGAGCACGATATCGCAGCGAATGATTTTCGCGCTTTGCTCGCTGCGCGTCCTTCTCGCGGGTGCCGCGGCATTATTCACCGCTCGAATCGCGGAAGCGCAGGGATCGTATCCGGGACTTTTCGCGCAGGCCGAGGGGGAAGCCGAAGTCAGCGGACCGAGCTACGCTCTCGACAGCCTGATTCTGCTGGTACTGGTCGCCGGTGCGCTCTATGCCGTTTGCCGGGCTGGACGGCGGAACTGAATCGCCCGTAGATTCGTCAGCGCGGAAACCGGGCGGTCGCGACGAACTCCCGCAGCGGCTCGCGCACTTTTGCCACTGCGTCCGCGGGACCGGTGACCTTGAGATAGAATTCTCGCGGTTCGACTGGAATTCCCACACCCAGCATCCGGCTCTTCGGATGTGGACCGGGCTTGCCCCCGATCGCTGAGGTGAACGTTCCGGACAGATCGACCCAGGTTCCCTTCCGGCCACCAATATCGATCGATTCGACGACCGGCTTGGAGTCGGCTTCGAGTTCGAACTGAGACTTCCATCGCTCGACATTCGCCTCGATACCCCCACCGATCGAAGAGAGTGTGAGCGCGACCTCTTCTCCGCCCGCCGGGATCATCAACTGCCCGTCGATGAAGCCCTTCTTCTCAGAGGGGATGGGCACTTGCTTCCACCCCGCGGGCACGGTGAACTCGATTCCTTCGAACTTCAATTGTTGCGGTTGCTGGCTAGCTGTTTCGCCGGATGCCGGGTTCCCTTTACCGGCCGCGTCGTTCTTGCCACCGACATATTCAATCGGTTTGTCGGCTGGTTTCGTCGTCTCCGCTGCACAACCGGCGAGCACGGCGACAACGAACAACGGATAGCACCAGATGACGAAGAGTGGACGCACAGCGGGGCCTCACTGACAGTACCAGGCGGAATCGTGAAACGGCATCCGCATTCTAGCGGGTTGACTGCCTGCTGTCTTCCGGCGGGAATTGCGCCTCAACCGACCGGAGCGATCCCCTGCGGATTCTTCACCGACGATTCCGCGAGCTGGGCGATGTCGTCGGCGGCGCGGAAGTACGCATCAATGACACGAGCGTCCCACTGGGAATCGGCGCCCTGGCGGAAAATCTCCTCGATCTTCTGTCGCGGCATTCCAGTTCGGTAGGGACGGTCGCTCTTCATCGCATCATAGCTGTCCGCTACTGCGAGAATTCGGGCCATCAGCGGAATTGCCTCACCAGTGAGGCCGTCGGGGTATCCGCCTCCCGCGAACGCCTCATGATGATTGCGAACGCCGGGGAGAATCTTCTGCAGATTCTTGAGGCCATTGAGAATCTGGTAGCCGATCATAGGATGCTGACGGATGCATTCGAGCTCGGCGTCAGTGAGCTTCTCCGTCTTGCGAAGTATGCCGTCGTCAACGCCGATCTTGCCGATGTCGTGCAGAAGGCCGGAGAGATAGAGATCCTGAATTTCCTCGTTGGAGAGCCCGCATTCTTCACCGAGTCGCCGAGCGAAGATTGCGACGCGTTCGCTGTGGCCGCGCGTGTAGGGGTCTTTCGCGTCAATCGTTGAGACGAGGGAGCGAACAAAGCTCAGCAGCAGTTCCTCGTGTTCCAGGTACAGCTCGATATTTCGCAGGTGAGTCCCGAGGATCGTGGCGATGGACCGCATCAGGCTGGCTTCGACGGTTCCAAATTCCCGCCCGGAGACCTGATTGCAGCTCACAATCCACCCGAATCGCCTTGACCCTTCCGCGACCGGAACAACGATCAGATTGCGAAGTTTCGGAAAGTCGCTTGCGAGCGCCGTTCCCGCCAGATGATTCCGCACGAGCGGCGTCGACCAGTCATGCCCGTCGAAATGCGCGATGAGACGGGCCATTCCGAACTCATCGAAGGGAAGCTCGCCGCGAACCAGAAAATGGCGCGTGCCGCTTTTCTCTGCGAGCCAGATGACATTGCCGCTCGCTCGGACGAGGTCCTGCATGCGAAGCAAACAGAGCTCAGCAATTTCCGCCGGCCCGCGCGAAATCTGAAGATTCCGCGTCAATGCATGCATCAGGCTGATTTCTTCGTACATCTGCTCGAGCTGATCGCTGAGCTGTTCGAATTCAATCTCGCGCTGCTGATCGCGCCGTTCCTGCTGCTCGATTCGAACTGCCATCACGATCAGCTTGTCGAGCTCGATGGTGCGGCATGCGAGCTGTCGAGATTTCCAGGCGTCCAGCCGCGCCTGACTCCATTGACGCTCCGCCGCTGCCAAGACGAGCTCTGGTGGATGATTGGCGGGATCGGCGAAGGAGTAGCCAACGGCGACGAGTTCAGCCGCATCGAGGTCGCCAAGCGGCATCAGAGCGACTGTAATTCCTCGGGACAGGGGCATCACGACGGGAGTTCGGACCGTTGCGATCCGGGTTTGGACCTCCGCCGGCAGGAACTCAAGGCCGTCGGAATCAGTCTTCGCGAGGACAACACCGGTGCGGCTGTCGACGCACAGGAGCGAAAGCCCCGTCAACTCGCTGTAACGGTGCATCCGGGCGACAGCTGGCTCGAGATGCTCGGGGACGTGGCGCGCAGGGGCGCGCTCGTCGGCCGACGGCCGGACGGCGAGTGACACGGCTGTCACTTCGTCAGCCATACTCAGCAATCTCCCTGATACTCGATTTCCCTTCTGTCGTCGTCGATTCTCGACGTGCGCGCTCAGATGCATCCGTCAAATCGAGCAGAGCAGGTGTAAAACTGCTCGGTTTGATGATCGAATCGCGCTATCCAGTGAGACTGGTTACCGTCGACCCCTTAAACGTAGGTCAGTCCGGATGTGCCGGCAAATCCCGGGACGCGAATAGTGCCGGTACTCGTCGCCCGGTTCGGGGGAGGGTCGATCGGTTGTGACGGAAGTGACGATGCTGACGACGTAGGCAAGCGTGCCGAAAGTCGGATGCAGCCGTTATTCGGCTGGCGTCGTCGGCTTTTCGGCTTCCGCGGGGAGTTCGGGGAGTTCTTCTTCCGGCTCGAGCAGCCGGAGAACCTCCACCAGATTGCTCCGGTCGTCCGTCCAGAGAATCCGCTTTGGCTGTTCCTCACTGGCGGATTCCAGGATCAGGTTCACCGTCAGCGGTTCCAATTCGCGGCTGAGAAGCACCCAGACCGAGACGCTGTCTCCGAGCTCCTCGTCTTCCAGGGATTCGACAGTTGCTGAGGCGAGCTTGAAGTGGTCCACAAGGGCATCGACGACCGGCCGCAGATTGAAATGCCGGTTCGAAATATGGATTGCAAGCACCCCATCCTGCTTGAGGTGGCGGAGATAGATTTCCGCCGCCTCGACAGTCAGAAGGTGGATCGGAATGGCATCGCTCGAAAACGCGTCGAGCGCGAGAACGTCGAACTGCTGGCTTTCCTGGTTTTCGAGCGAGAGACGCGCATCCCCCATCGAGAACTCGACATCCCCCATGCAGTCTGCGAGGTAGGTGAAATAGCTGCGGGCGAGGCGGACAACTTCGGGATTGATGTCGTAAAAATGAACGATGTCTCCCGGCTCCGCATAGGTGGCGAGCGTTCCCGCACCGAGTCCGACAAAACCCAGACGGCGAGGCACGGGGGGGCGGTTCGAGAGGATTCGCCCGACACCGGACGCGTGACTGTAGTAGGTTGTCGGGATGCGTTTTCTTTCCGGATCGAGAAATTGCATGCCGTGAAGAATGCGGCCGTGCATCAGTTCACGCGTGTCAGACTGAGATTGCTCCGGATACCTCTTTTCCAGGACGCGGAGCACGCCGTAGAAGTTTCGCGAGACGGAGACCGCGTTCGTTGTGTCGCGATGCACGTGCACCCCCACTGCAACGGCGATGGCCACCGTGGCGTTGAACATGGTCATCCACGCGAGGCTTCCTCCGGTCGGCGGCCAAATCTGGAACCCGGACTGGTTGAGATCGCGGTAGAGCACAATCAGACAGAGAATTCCAAACGCAACCAGGCCGATGTGCAGTTCGAGATACATCTGAAACACGAGCGGCGCAAGAACTCCGGCAAACAATCCCCCTGCCGCACCCCCCGCCGAGATGACGAGATAAAATGCCGTGAGATGCCGAGGATCCGGCTTCAGCCGGACAAGCTCGCCGTGACAGACCATCGCGATGGCAAAGAGCGCGCCAAAGTGAACCGCTGCCTGTAACCAGAGATCCACCCCCGCTCCGCCGATCAGCGCTGCCGCTACACCGCCGCTCAGAATGAACGCGGCCGGAACGAAGAGCACCCGCGAGTACCAGCGGTCGCTGTCGAAACAGAGAATGAAAGACATCAGATACAGCGATAACGGCACGATCCACAGAAACGGAACGCTTGCGACGTCGAGGCAGACCTGACTCGTAATCGCGAGCAGCAGGATTGACGGAACCATCGCCAGCAGGAACCAGAGAAGGACGCGACCGATCGACGGTGATGTGTCCTCGATCACTGCGCTCACTGGTGCGGTCTGCGGTGTGAATTCCGGAAGCACGTTGGTTTCAAACGGTTTGTTCGCTTTGCCCGCCATCCGAAGCGCAGTGAGGGCGCAGATGGCTGCGAACCCGGCGAAGCTCCAGGACCAGACCCGCGCCTGCATCGTTGTGGAAAGGAGTGGCTCGACGACAAACGGATACGAAAGGAGCGCGAGCAACGAACCGACGTTCGAAAGGGCGTAAAGTCGGTATGGAGAACGGCCCGGCTCCGTGCGGCTGAACCAGTGCTGCAGAAGCGGGCCGCTCGTCGATAGAACGAAGAATGGCAGCCCGACCGTCGCAGCGAGCAGCGACACAATCCGCCAGATCGGCTGCTCGTTTCCAGTTGGTTTCCAGGCCGCGTCCGGAATGATCGGCAATAGAGCGAGCGCGCCCCCCAGCAGCAGCAGGTGCAGCAAGGCCTGTGTCCAGGCGGACAAACGCGCCGCGGCGAAGTGAGCGTACGCGTAACCGGCGAACAGCGTCATCTGGAAGAAGAGCATGCAGGTCGTCCAGACCGCCGGCGTGCCGCCGAACCAGGGGAGAATATAGCGGCTGATAAGCGGCTGCACCTGAAACAAGAGAAACGCACTGACGAAGACCGTGAGCGCGTAAAGCGCGCCGAGTCCGCTATTGGCACGGGTGGAGTCACCGGGCGTTTCGGACAGACTGGAGGCGTTCCCCATGCTGATTATTGCCTTGAAATCGGGCGCGTTTCGGAGGTCGAGAACTGAGAAGTTTACTCGATTTAACGCTGTGATACATGCGTTAACCGGGTCTTTCCGGATGGCTTGCTGCAACCGAACGGCTTTCGAGCGATGCGTGAAATCAACGTTCGACGTGTGCCTGTTCTACGAAACCGCCGAGGAGGTCGATGGGTCGTCCGACGACATTGAAACTCCGTGCAGCGTCGACCATAATCCGAGTAATGAAGCGTTTTCGGTTCGGGTGGCTCTGCCTGGCTTCGATGGGTCTCGCGATTGCGGCTGGATGCAGCCGGGAGTCGCCGCCAAAGCAGCAGCCAACGGAATCGATGGCCGTTCGCGACGAAAGCGGGCGCGACAGGACTGGGACCGATACGGCTGCCGCCGAGCAGGGCGAACGCGAAAAGGCAGAAGCTGGGTCGACAAGCGACGTTCAACCAACAGCAGGCGCCTCCCGTACTGATTCGGAAGGACGCAAGTGGCTCGGCGACATCCCGTACGATGTCTGGTTTGACGATCCGCTGAGCGTCGTGGGGAAAGGAATCGAATCGTCACAGGCTGCAACTTCCGGCAACGCCTCGAAGGGCCCGGATGCGATGGTGAAGACCGGTGCGACTCCGGGTCCATTGGAGACGAACGCCGAATCAGAAATCGCGGGGGAATCGACCGACGCTTCCACAAAATCGGGAAAAGGCTCGTCGGCAGGGGGATGGAAGCAACTGGTGAGCGTGGAAACGCTCGATGCGGAAGTGAAAACGATTCGGAACAACCTGGCTGCCGCATTGCAGTCTGTCGGAAAGTACAACGCGAAATACAAGGATGTGCAAGTTTTGGGATCGACGCTCGCGGCGATTGGAGAAATAGCTGCAGAGCATCCTGATGCGGTGCGCTGGAAGAGAAACGCGCTTCACGTGCGCGAAATCGGGTCGTCGATCGAATCGTCCGCCGACAAAACCGGTGGCGACGCTTATCGGGCGACGAAAGCGTCGTATGATGCGCTTACCGGGTTGCTCGACGGCAACAGCGCTGCCGGGCTCGAGGAGCCGCCGGCACGCGGCGGATTTTCGGAGTTTGCCGATCGTGGCGGCCTGATGAAGCGAATCGAAAGTGGGTTTCGGTGGTTGAAGAAGGAGATTTCGAGCGAAAGTTCGTTGCAGGCGAATTCCGCCAAAGTCGTTCACGAAGCCGAAATTTTGGCGGCACTCGGCCGCGCGATCGAAGGTAACGATTATGCTTCCGCGGATGAGGCCGACTATGCGGCGCACGCGAAAGCGTTTATTGAAGCAGCGGTTGAGATGTCGAAAGCCGGATCAGCAAGTCAGCTGCCGGCGTTAATTGACGCACGGGATCGAGTTCAGAAGAAGTGTGATGAGTGTCACTCGGCCTATCGTTTTTGAGTGAGGTAAGCATGACGGATCGTAGAATCATCGCCACGGTCGGCGGGAGAGGGTTCTGGAGCGGTGCATGGGCCGCTGCGCTCGGAGTTTCAGTTGCGCTCAGTGCCGGAAATGTCCGGGGAGACGTCATTGAGCTCAAAAGTGGCCAGAAAATGGAAGGGGCCGTCCTGAAAGAGGAGGCCGAAGCCATTTATGTCGATCTCGGCGTCGAGATCGTCCGCGTGCCGATTGCGCAGATCAAGTCGCGCGCGAAATCGAGCCAGGCCGAAGAGGTCCCGCCGCAAGCGGCGACGGACGAGGCTTACCAGATGGCGCGGCTTCCGGTCCGCAGCATCATAGACCTCGCAATGAGCTACGGCGAAGGAGTTGTGCTGGTGCAGACTCCGGCCGGGCTCGGTGCCGGATTTGGGTTCAATGCCC
>JBFWWA010000156.1:0-8995 GCA_050246455.1 Planctomycetaceae bacterium | reverse complement strand
GTCCAGCCGAGGCATGGCGCGTTCCCCGAGTTGCTTTCTGCCGGGGGAGGTACTCTTTACGAGCCGGGGAGTGCGGCCGAACTCGCGAAATCGCTGGAAATGATGATGGTCTCGCCGGAGAATCGAGTCGCCACCGCGAAGATCGGACAGCAGCAGGTCCGCACCCGTTACGACGACAGATCACTCGCCCGAGCAACGGTCGAGATCTTCGCAATGAAATCGTAGTCGATCGACATCCGTTATTTATGCTGTGAAGGGTGGAATTCCCTCCGCATTGCGACGGAATGGATCGACGCGCGTCTGCATTCGGCCGGCGCAGTCGGCCCTACGGAGTTGAGAATCGCACATGTCGAAACAGCGCCACTTGCTCCGGTTTCTCATCCCGTTCGCCATAGTCTCCGTGGCGTTGGCAGACGTCGAAGTTGCGACTGCGAAAAAGCATCCCCTTTCGAATGATGTGCGGCAGCGCATTCGTAATGAGGCAGAACAAACGATTCGCAAGGCGACGGCGCGCATTGAGAAGGATGCGACCGATCTCGACGCCTATTCGCAGCGGGGCGATGCGTCGTTCTTTCTCGGGAAGTTCAGAGAGGCGGTCGCCGACTACGACCGGATGACCGAGCTGAATTCCGAGCTGAAGTCATCCCACTGGCGGCGCGGCATTGCGCTCTTCTATGCAGGCCGCTACGAGGACGGCGCGAAACAATTCGAGGCGTATCATTCGTTCGACGACGTCGATCGCGAGAACGGCATCTGGCGATACCTCTGCCAGCGGAAAGCCTTCGGCCAGAAGAAAGCCCGCGAAGGCTTGCTCAAATATAAAAAAGACGACCGCGAACCGTTCCCGGATGTTTACCGCCTCTTCGCGGGGGATATCACCGGCGAGGAGATTCTCAAACGGATCGAAGCCGCGAAGGTCAGCGACGACGAGCGCGAGAAACGCCGCTTCTATGCCGAACTCTACATCGGCCTCAATGACATCGTCGAAGACCGAATCGACTCCGCACGCATCCACTTCCGCCAGTCAACCGCCAACAAGTGGGGCCCGCGCGCCGGCTATGGCCCGAACTACATGTGGCACGTCGGGCGGTTGCAGTACCAACTGCTGATCAAGTCCGCGAAATAGAAGTCGAATGAGTGTGGGCGGTGCCCACCGACGAATCGGGGGCGAATTCACCCGCAATAAACCTCACCGCTTCTTCGTCGACATCTTCCGCAGCGTGCCGGCGGAGGATTCGAAGAAGCGGCGGCGGCGTTCCGGTGCATCATTCGTCGGGCGCGACGCCTGTTCGAGGTCGTGCAGGTTGGCGGCACACATGCGGCAGCCGACGGAACGGATGTGGAAATCGATGTAGGTCGCCAGTTCGGTATCGAGCGTACCGAGCAGAAAACTGCCGAGTTGCGTCCGGGAGGGGCAGCTCAGGCGCCGGCGCCGCCAGATTTCGCCGACCGAGTGTGCGCCAACGTCACGCCGTCGGTTCATGGCGGCAAGGCGCTGGCGGAGCGAATCGGACGTGCGCAGCGACGCCTCGACGGCCGCCATCCGGTCGGCGGGGAGCATCTCGTCCAGGTATGCGACCAACTCATCGTCGGTGAATTCCGCGCGGCTCATGCTGATCAGCATAATGGGCTCCTGCACTGCTTGCCAGCAAAGTTCCGGGCAGGTAGCATAGGGCCGGTCCGTGCCGCCCCGAGGCGATTCAGGAACTCCCGATCCGCAGGTGGAAACCCCGTGGACAGAGTCCGTGCGGACGTTTCGTATCGTGTTGTACTGGAAAGGGAAACGACGTGTCTGTCGCCGCGAAAACTTTGCCGTTTGATCAGCTTCAGCAGATGACGCGCACGCTGCGCAAACACATCATCAAATCGACCACCGCCGCCGGCAGCGGCCATCCGAGCAGCAGCATGTCGGCCGTTGAAATGGTGACGGCCCTCTACTTCGGCGGCTACCTCCGCTATGACGTCAAGAACCCCTCCGCACCGGAGCGGGACCGTTTCATTCTCAGCAAGGGACACGCGGTACCGGTCCTCTACGCCGCAATGGCTGAAGCCGGTTTCTTTCCGACCGAACAGCTTCTTACGCTTCGCAAACTTGGCAGCGCACTCGAAGGGCATCCGAATCTCCGCCGACTCCCGGGCATTGAAGCTTCGACCGGCTCGCTGGGGCAGGGGTTGTCGATCGGCGTCGGGTGCGCACTTGCAAGTCGGCTCGATAAGCTCGATTCGCGCACCTACGTCATGATTGGTGACGGCGAAATGGGCGAGGGTCAGGTCTGGGAAGCCTTCGCCGCCGCAAACAAATACAAGTTGAGCAACCTGACCGCAATCATCGATCAGAACGGATATCAGCAGACGGGCGCGACGAAGGACGTCCTCGACATGACTCCGTTTGATGCGAAGATTGCATCGTTCGGCTGGCATACGCAGTCGATTGAAGGAAATGACCTGCAGGCAGTCCTCGATGCACTGAAGACCGCGGCTGCCGTCAAAGACCGCCCGACCGCAATTGTTTCCAAGACAAAGAAGGGATTCGGAATTCTGCCGGTGCTCGAGCAGGAAGGGGACGTGAACTATCACGGCAAGCCGCTCCCGCCGGCAGTCGCGGAGAAGGCGCTCGCGCTCCTCGGTTGATTCGACCGGTAACCCGGCGGATCGGCCGGCCGAACAGACAGAACATTGCTTCAGTTTTTGATAGAGGGAAAGCGAACGTCATGGGAATGGGTGAGGCGAGCGGTGTTGCAAGCGGATTGAAGTTGGGGCAAGCCACGCGCGACGCTTTCGGCGAGGCGCTCAAGGAACTCGGTGCGAAGTTTCCGAACGTCGTTACCGTCGACGGGGACGTCGGCAATTCGACACGGACGGAAGTCTTCGCGCATGCATTTCCGGATCGGGCGTTCAATGTCGGCATTGCCGAAAGCAACATGGTGAGCGTCGCCGGAGGTCTCGCGGCGAGCGGTAAGACGCCGGTTGTTGCCAGTTTCGCCTGCTTCCTGCTCAACAATGCGTTCGATCAGATCCGCATGTCGGTCGCGTTCCCGCATCTCAACGTCAAGCTCGTCGGCTCGCACGCCGGTATCTCGATTGGTGAAGACGGTCCGTCGCAGATGGGAATCGAAGACGTTGCGCTTGCCTGCACGCTTCCGGGCGTTGCGGTCATCGTTCCGGCCGATGCGGCATCGACCCGCAAGGCGACCGAGGCGATGCTCCAGCACGTCGGGCCGACCTACCTCCGTCTCGGCCGGCCGAAGGTTCCGGTGATTTATCCCGACAACTGCGAATTCGAGATCGGGAAGGCCAACGTCGTCCGTCAGGGAGACGACGTGACGATCATTGCGAACGGGCTGATGCTCGGAATGGCGATGGACGCTGCCGCCGAGCTGGCGAAGGGGGGGGTGAACGCCCGCGTCATCGACATGCACACCGTCAAGCCGCTCGACGAAGAAGCGGTTGCCCGTGCGGCGCGTGAAACCGGCGCGATTGTGGTTGCGGAAGAGCATCTCGCTTCGGGCGGGCTCGGCGCTGCCGTTGCCACTGTAGTTACGCGCACCAATCCGGTTCCGATGGCCTACGTCAACCTCGGCGATCGGTACGCGGAGAGCGGCGATCCGCAGGGACTGCTCGACAAGTACGGCCTGACCCCCGCGGCGATCGTCGAGGCCGTGCGGAAAGTGAAGAAGTAACGGTCGGCCTGGCGGCCGTTTTAAGACAGCGGGCGGGCGTGGCGTCTATTTCGGTTGTTCGCAGCGCAGACGATACACTGTTTCCTGAAACGCACTAGTGATCGAATATCGGTCGTTTTGCAACATCGATCCTCCGCGTCTGGTCACCCTGTGGAACGAAAGTCCTCTGGGTCGCGGAGTCGCCTCGGGAATCTCGACCGAAAGTTTCGAATCGCTCAACCTCTCGCAGCCGTACTTCGACCCGGAGGGGCTGATCCTCGCATTCGACGGCGAGGAGCTTGTCGGATTCGTCCATGCCGGTTTCGGCGCGAACGAGGATGAGTCGAACATCACGAGCGAACGCGGAGTGATTTGCGCAATACTCGTGCATCCGGGGTATCGGCGGCGCGGAATCGGCCGCGAACTGCTGTCACGGGCGGAGAAGTATCTGCGCGATGCCGGAGCGAAGCTGATTCTGGCCGGTCCGGCCGAAGGCGACGACCCGTTCTACTTCGGACTTTATGGCGGCAGCCAGCCGTCCGGGTTCCTCGAATCCGACCCGGACGCCGCTCCATTTTTTCTGAAGCATGGTTACGAGGTGCAGCGCCGGCATTTCATCTACCAGTGCAATCTCGAACAGCAGAAGACTCCCATGAGCTTCCGGCTGGTCGCCATTCGCCGCAAAATGGAAGTCGCGGCCGCGCATCAGCCGCCGGGGGCGACCTGGTGGTGGTTCACACGGTTCGGCCGGCTCGAGTCGCTCCGGTTCGTGCTCCGTCCACGCGATGGAGGAGCCCATGTCGCGGCCATGACGATCATCGGCCTCGATCTCTACATGACCGCATGGCAGGAGCGCGTCGTCGGGCTTGCAGAACTGGACGTTCTCGAAGCCGAACATCGCAAAGGATACGGCCAGACGCTCGTCCTCGACGTCTGCAAGCGGTTGCGAGACGAACTTGTCACGCGGGTGGAGGCGCACGCACCCGAAGAAAACGCCGCAATCAACCGCCTTCTCGAAACGTGCGGCTTTGTGCGGGTCGATACCGGAATCGTGTACCGACGGCTTGAAGCGTGAAGTCCTGCCGCGTGCTCGTTCCGCGCAGCCTCATAAGGCATCGCGTGCCGGACTTTACTTCGCGGCCGGCTCGCCGCTTTTCAGCACCAGCAAGACATCCGTAGCGTCCGTGCGGAGCCGGATTTCGGGGTGGCTCGCGGCGATCGGCTCGATGAGCTTCGAGAATTCAGAACGTTCATCGGCCGTCAACTGTGGTGCAAGGCCCTGAATGGCTTTGAGTGCGTTCTTTGTGGCGAGGAGTTTCGGAGCTTCCCGGGGCATCTCGCCGGGCCGCAGATTCGGAGGAGCTGCAGCGCTCGGGTTTCCAGCATCTGCGGTCGGTGCGCCCGCTTCGCTCAGAATCTTGCGAAACGTATCGAGCCCGGCCGTCGACTGAAGCCTCGCGAGGCTGATAGCCGCGTTAATGCGTGTACTCTCGTCGGAATCGCCCAGAAGAACCGCCAGCCGATCGTTCGTCGCCGCGGAAGGAACCAGTCCGAGTGTGAATGTTCCGAGTTGTCGAACAATCACATCCTCGTCGCGCGTCGCAACGATGAGCGCGTCGACAAGCAGAGCATCCGAAACGGAGTTCTTCCGATCCGCGGCGCGTCCCGCCGCAACCGCGACCGCCTTGATCGCGCTCATTCGCACATCACGATCCTGCTCCGGCCGCATCGCCTGAACGAGAACGGGAAACGTCGTGCCGGTTACGTCCGAGAGGCCGAGCGTCATCGCGACGAAGGCCTGCTGCTTCAGGTCGTCTTCGCGTTGCGAACGATCGTTCAATCCTTCGCGGAGAAGTTCCGAAAGCGCTGTCGCTATTTCGGGATTGTTTGCGAGATTCTGGCCGCGCTCGGCGAGTCGCTGATCGCTGTCGAGGAGCGTGGCGAGTCCGTTGGCACCCCGCCAGCGGCGATGCTCGTTCGTGTTCTTGATTTCATCGACGAGTTCCCGCCAGTCCTGCTCTCCGGCCGCCATCCGGCCGAAAAGAGCCCAGACGCCGACGACCGCAATGACAATGAGCGCCGGAATCAGGAACAGCTGGACGATGAATCCGGCCGACGGCGGCTGAACCGGGGGGAGTTCGTCCGGCAGCGGCATCGATTCTTCGATATTTGCGGAATCGTAATCTCGGTCGTTGTTCTGCGGTTGCTGCATCGATTAGGCGCTCAAAAACATGCTTCCAGACGGGCTTCTGTTCAATCAAGTCTAGGGGAGCGGTCGGTGGCGTCAAGCGTCGGAAGATTTGCCGATTTCGCAAGCCGCTTTGTGGAATTCCGAAGTCCCGCTGCGGACAATCGACGTTCATTGATCGAGGCATCATCGCGGGAAGTTTACCGCAGACGGAATCAGCAGTTTCGCCATGAACCGGACCGGCCACGAATTCGAAACCGCGCGCCTTATCTCATCGCGGATGACATTCTTCAATAAGCGGGTGTTCCCGACGTTCTGGTTCGGCTCCGCTTTCCTGATGCTGGTTGGCGTTATCGCGCATCTGGTGCTTCAAGGACAGAACGCGAACCCAGACGCTTTCGTGCTCGTTGCCGCGCCGATCGGCATGTCGGTATTCGGATACTTCCTGATGACGTTCCTGGTCTGGGATCTGATGGACGAAGTTTGGGACTGCGGAGACGTGCTGATTGTTCGAAATCGAGGTGTCGAATTCGAAATACCTCTGACCGACTGCCGAACGATCAACTGGTCGGTCATGCAGAATCCGGGGCGAATTACCCTGTTTCTGCGCACGGAAACCCCTTTCGGAAAGCAGCTCCCATTCATGTATCCGGCGTCGTTCAATCCCTTCGCCGCGTTTCGATCGCCGCCAATCGCGCTCGAGCTGCTCGAACGAATTGAAGATGCGCGTGAATCGGCAATCGAACGGAGTACCGGGAGCGTCAGCCCTCCCTGAAGCGTTCCTTGAGCCGTTCGTACTGTTCCGGGGTATCGAGATCGCAGAGGATCGCCTCGTTTGCGAGCTCGATTCTCTGAACGTCCCCCGCGTGCTTCTCGAGCAGCCAGTCGAGACCGCGATCGGGCGGAACGTTCTCGACCTCGCGTGCCAGCTCCCATCGGAAGAGGGTGGGGTGACCGCTTCGACCCTGGAACGTCGGCACCACGATTTTCGCATCGCTTCGCTGACAGGTGTCGACGATCGACCGAACGATGGCCCGTTCGAGCACTGGATGATCCGCCGGAACGAGCAGCCAGGAGTCCGCGTCCGTTGGACCGAAATTGCAGGCAATGAAATCGATCGCGTGCTTCACGCTCGCGCGCATATCAGGGGGGGGAGACTGCGGGACAACGACCGTCGCACCGGCCCCCTCGGCTTCCTTGCAAAGTGCGTCGTCTCCCGGCCGCACCACGACGACCCGGGCTTCGATCGGATCCCCGCCGAGTGCATCGAGCAGGCGGGCGATCACGGACCGGCCTTCCAGCGGGAGCAGCAGTTTCGCCCGCCCCATCCGCCGGCTCTCTCCCGCTGCGGGAATAACGGCAAAGATGCGTTTCAATTCCGATCCCTTCACGGCCATTAATTGCTCCGAATCCATCTCATTTCCCATCGTGACCGCCGTCGGTTACATTCGCAATCGACAGGTATCGTCGATGGAAATCGAATGGAAAGCGAGTCGAAACCAACGTGCAGATTCTTTTGAGTAACGATGACGGCATCTATGCCCCCGGCATTCAGGCCCTCCGCAATGAACTCGTCAAGCTGGGAGATGTCGAGGTCGTGGCCCCTGCATCGGAACAGAGCGGCGTCGGTCTTGGGACGACCTACCGACAACCGTTGATGGTGCAGGAAGAAGTTCGCGGGGGCGCGCATTGGGGCTGGACGGTGGCAGGGCGTCCTGCCGATTGCATCAAGCTCGGCGTTCTGCAGTTCTGCAAGCAGAAGCCGGACCTGGTCGTGAGTGGCATCAACGCGGGATACAATACGGGCATCTCCGTCCTTTATTCCGGAACCGTGGCCGCGGCGATCGAGGGGGCATTCTTCGGCATCACGTCGATTGCCGTTTCGCTCGCCTACGACGACCTGGTTCCCGACTTTGAATCGACCGCTCGTCGCGCGCTGGATGTCATCGGGCAAATCCTTGCGACGAAGCCTCAACCCGGGTCGCTCTGGAACGTCAACTTCCCGGCCTGCCGGCCCGGATGGCCGATCGGCGTAAAGACCGTTTCTTTGAATCTGAATCGCTCGACCGAACGAGTCGAGAAGCGCCTGGATCCGCGCAAGCGGCCGTACTACTGGACCGGTTACGGCTCGCTCGAAGGGCATACGATGGAGCAGGGGACCGACGTCCGCGAACTCGCGGACGGTTATGTCACGGTGACTCCACTGCATTTCGATCTGACCGACCGTCGTTCCCTCGCGGGATTGCAGGAGACCGAATGGAAACGTCCCGCGGATTAATCCGTCAATATTGCAGGAATCGAAATGCGGCCGCTTGCGACCGAGCGCGACGGTCGTTTTGTCCTCATGGGTTCCTGTCTCCATTGCCCCGGACCCCCGATTCCTCCATTCTTATTCCTTCTGCCAAAGGATTCCCGCGTGCGCGTCGAACCGCTTGATCTGCGACAATTGAAAGTCTTTCCGCTCGAGAAGCGGCAAAGTCTGACGCGAGTCGACGAGATCTTGATCGACCCGGCAAGCACACCGAAGGCTTGCTCTCCCGAGATGGCAGCTCAAATTCATGACTGCGCGGCCAAAATCCGCGCAGCGCGCGAACGAGGCGCGTCGGTCATGCTCATTTATGGTGCCCATCTCCTCCGCAATGGCGCAGCGCCGATTCTTGAAAAGATGATGGGAGCAGGCTGGCTGACGCACCTGGCGACCAATGGGGCGGGAACGATCCACGATTGGGAATACTCCTGGTTCGGCGCGTCGACGGAAAGCGTCGAAATGAACGTCGCGCAGGGAACGTTCGGGACATGGGATGAAACCGCCACGAACATTCACCGCGCGCTGATGGCCGGGGCGCTCGACGGATTCGGATACGGTCAATCGCTCGGAAAAATGATCATCGAAGATGGAGTGACGCTTCCGACGACAGACAGTCTCGCAGCCGCGATCGCAGCCGAGCCCCGGCATCCGCTCACCTCCGCCCGCGCCGACTTGCTCCGTGCGATGCTCGAGCAGAACTGGCCTGCCGGTCGGATTGAGGTGAAGCACCGTTGGAAGCACGCCTCGATTCTGGCGCAGGCGTGGAAGCATCAGATCCCGTTCACGGTGCATCCCGGCATTGGCTACGACATTATTTCGAACCATTCCGTGTTCAGCGGA
>JBFWWA010000155.1:0-9010 GCA_050246455.1 Planctomycetaceae bacterium | reverse complement strand
CACGGCCGTGGAGCCGCCTCGGCGCCCGCTCGGCTGCGCTGTCTCGATCGCCTTCCCGAAGAAGTCGTCGAGAAGCAGGTTTTAGCGATTCGGCGCTTTATCGAATGCCTTCTTGATGTCTTCGAGGAAGCGTGCGCGGATGATGCAGCCCCCCCGCCATAACAGCGCGATCAGGCCGTTGTTGAGCTTCCAGCCGAATTCGGCCGCTGCGGCGTCGAGCTGCACGAAGCCCTGGGCATAGCTGCAGATTTTCGAAGCATAAAGCGCTTGCCGCACATCTTCGATGAACGCCGCTTTGTCTCCCTGGTACTTCCCGGAGGGACCGTTCAGAACCTTCGACGCCCGGACGCGAGCTTCCTTCTGGGCGGACAGACAGCGTGCAAAGACCGCTTCGGTGATGAGAGTCGTCGGCACGCCAAGATCGAGGGCATGCTGGCTCATCCACTTGCCGGTCCCCTTCTGCTGGGCGGTGTCGAGAATCTTGTCGACGAGCGCGTCCCCCCCCGATTCGAGCACGGTGAAGATGTCGCGCGTGATTTCAATGAGATAGCTTTCGAGCTCGCCGCGGTTCCATTCGTCGAAAACCTGGAACAGTTCGGCATTCGTCAAACCAAGAGCGTTCTTGAGGATGAAGTACGCCTCGCAGATAAGCTGCATGTCGCCGTATTCGATGCCGTTGTGCACCATCTTGACGTAGTGCCCCGAACCGGCCTCACCGACCCACTCGCAACAGGGAATGTCGTTGTTCGGTCCGACCTTGGCGCTGATCTTCTGCAGTACCGGCTTGACGCTCGGCCAGGCGGCGGACGAACCGCCAGGCATGATGCTCGGCCCTTTGAGGGCCCCTTCTTCGCCGCCGGAAACGCCGGTGCCGATGTAAAGTAACCCGGCCGCCTCGACTTCCTTCGTGCGACGGTTGGTGTCGCCGAAGAGACTGTTCCCGCCGTCAATCAGAATGTCTCCCTTGTCGAGCAGCGGGAGAAGTTCCCTGATGAGGTCGTCAACCGGCGGTCCCGCTTTCACCATCATCATGATGCGGCGGGGGGACTTGAGGCTCTTCACGAATTCCGGAAGCGTATGGTAACCGGAGATCGATTTCCCTTTTGCGGTATCTCCGAGGAACTCGTCGGTCTTTGCGGCGGTCCGATTGAAGACCCCGACCGAGAAGCCGTTGTTCGCCATGTTCAGAACGAGGTTCTGCCCCATCACCGCCAGGCCGATGAGGCCGATATCGTGCTGTGACATTCTTGCAATTCCTTCGTGAAAATTTCATCGCGGCGCTCGATCGCGCCTGCATGCATCATAGTGGCTGGATTGCCGGAAGGCACGCCCGTGCGCCCTGTCCGGCCACGCGAGTGGTCGGCCGCGTTACCGCTGCCAGGGTGGTTGCTCAGGGAGATAGGCGTCGAATTCGGCGATCAGTTTCGCTTCGTATTCGCCCGCGTAAGTCCCGGAGAGGAATCGATCGCACGACTCGTTGTAGAATCGTTTCCAGCTTGCGTCTTCCGCTCCCGGATTGATCGGGTAGAAGAGCGCGCCGACCGCTTTCGCGGCCGCCATGTCGCCCGGGGCGTCTCCGATCATCAGGACCTTGTCTTTGTCGTAGTTCCCGGACTTCTGCGCGAGGCCGAGCGTCTCTTTCTTGGTCCCCGCTTCCTGTCCGCAGATGGCGACCGTGTACTTGCGGATGTCGTGCTCTTCCCACTCTTTCTCAAGAGCGGGCGTCGGCGTGGCGGAGCAGACGATCATGTCGGCGACCGACGAAAGCTTCTGGAGCGACTCCGCGACAAAGGGAAACGGCGGGACTCCGTGCACCATATCGTCGACGGTGTCGTTGACCGCTTGCGACCAGTCGCAAGTTCGCTTGAGGTCCGCATCGCCGGTCTTCTCGACCAGCGCACGAAGAGCCGGCATGCCGAGCTTCGTTTCGCGATCGATCCAGTCGCGTACGCTTTGAATCCGCGAGACGTGAACTTTTCGCGCGAGGACTTCCGGGCGTTTCTCCAGAAGATCCATTGTCATAGTGAGGGCCGGGAATCGATTAATTCCCCGCCACTTCGAATAGAGGTTCACGAACTCCGCCGCCTCGCGCGCGTATTTCGAGATTGCCTGCAGGTCGAAGTATTTGATCGTATTCGGAATGAAACACTCCTTGTGCTTCACTTCCATCGTGTCGAAGGCGCATCCGTCGGAATCGATTCCGACGAGAAAGTCATGTTGACGCTTGTAATTCGCGAGAGGATTTTCGGACACGGGAACTCCGGGAGTAGCGAGTGGCTGTCAGCAATCTGCTTTCAGCCGATGCAAAATGTGTCGATTCGTTATCAATCGCCGACGTACGATTCCTGACCGGCTGGAAGCTGGCCGCTGAAAGCCGTTTCGTCAGCTTCGGTCGGCTTGAGGTATGTACTTCGCCAGTTTCTGGTCAGCAAACTTCGGCTCCATGCGCGCCATGCGAATTCGGCCGTTGATCAGCGGGACGCTCGGCCAGTCGTTGCCGATGAGCGGCCGTGCGTAGCGGACGAATTCGTCGGTAACGTCGGTTCCGTCCTTTGAGATCCAGGCCGCCGGGAATGTTCGTTCGCTGTTTGCGACTTCCGCCAGCGGAACCTTGTCGAACCGGACGTTGTAGATCTCTCCGGGCTCGCGAAGAATGGTCGACATGAACCCGCTTTCTCCGGCGGCGGCGAGCTCCGCGGCCTTCTGCCCCGCCCGGTAGGCCTCATCCAGGTCGACGGTCGACGCATAGATCATGTTGTGCCGCTGGTCGGTGCCGGGAATGTTGGCCCGGGCGGATCCCTTGACCGGCAGGCCGCGCGAATTGAGGGCGTTGATGACGAGCTGTCCGACAGTCAGTTCGCTGGCGCTGAATTGCGTGTGGCCGAAGGAGTCTTTCAACTCACCGATGTCACCAAGCTTCAATCCTTCGCTGACGACGACGATCGCACGGCCCTCGCGCTTCAACAGGTCGTTGACATTGTCGGAGAGCTGTTCGATCGAGAGCTCGCGCTCTGCGAGATAGATCTGCAGCGGCAGCTGCCGATCGGGGTCGGCCAATCGGGCTGCGGCCGGAATGAACCCGATGCGCCGTCCCATCGCCTGCATGACGAGAACCGGATCGGCGGGAGAGCTGCCGGCGTTCTCTTCATTCGCAAACTGCACCATGTGCGCCCAGTAACGCGCGGTACTGGCGTAACCGGGAGTGTGGTCGATGAGCTTGAACTCGCTGTCTCCGACGTCGTTGTCGATCGTCTTCGGGACGCCGATGCCGACAACGTCGATCCCCCGCTTCTGCGCGAGCAGAGCGACCTTGTTCGCGGTATCCATCGAATCGTTTCCGCCGATGTAACAGAAATACCCGATGTTGTGCGCTTTGAAGACCTCGATGATGCGATCAAAGTCCTCCGTCTGCTTCTCACGCAGTTTGTAGCGGCAGGTGCCGATCGATCCGGCCGCCGGGGTGACGCGCAACAGTGCGATCTCATCCCGACACTGCCCGCTCAGATCGAGCAACTCTTCCTTGAGGACTCCTTCGATACCGTGCCAGCCGGCATAGATGGTGCCGATCTGAGGGAAATCGCGCGCGGTTTCAACGAGGCCTCGGAGGCTGTTGTTGATCACCGGCGACGGTCCGCCCGACTGGGCGACGATCATATTCCTGGGTGCTGCCACTGCGCTTTTGCTCACTTTGAGGTGCGACTTCGCGGTCCGTTTTATCGGTCAAACGAGTGCCGATAATACAACATCGACAAGGCGAATTCAAAAGCACCGCAGGAGTCGAATCCGTCACCGGCAATGGTGCGATTTCCACGGAATCTGATGGGTGGCTTGAGGCATTTGTCGCAACGCCCCGACCCGCGGCAGCAGCTGGACGGCTCACTCGGACTTTGGAAAAAGAGTGACCTTGTTTCCCGCAATTCGAAACCCGAGCCCCAACGGACGGCACATAGCGTCAAAGAACTCGTCCGGCCCTGCTTTCTGCACATCAAGGTCAACCCGCGTATTGAGATCAATCCCGGCCGCCGCGAGCCCTTTCTCGTCGAAATCAAACTCCACGCCACGCTTCTCAAGTTCTTCCAGAAGCGAACGGAAGGAAACCCGTTCGACCTTGAGCGTGAAGGTCTGTCTCGAAAGCGGCGCCGGCTTCGCCGTCCGATTCCCCGCGGGAAGTCCGATCCCATTGGGTCGAAGCAGAAGCGAGAACGATTCCTGATCTTCGACCGTTCCGACAAGTGAATAGCCCTTTTCCGACTTCCTGATCTGCGAGAAGGGATGCTCCTTCCCCCACGCTTCAAGAATTTCGCTCGAGAGCGGTTTGGGTGCCTGATAGCTCTTCTCGACCGCGGGTCGATCCGGAGCCGGCACGATTCGAATACCGGCGGCGTCTGCCGTCCATTCGAATGCCAGATCGAACTGAATCAGAACAAGCAGCAGAGATTCGGCGGCGGACGCGGATGGAATCGAGCCTGCCGCCCAGAGGTCGTGGGAGACGAGTTCAATTCCCGCGACTTCCAGGTGGTACTTCGACGCGATTCTGCGAACGAGATCCGCCGGGTTGGCGAGATCTCCCCAGTGCATTGACGAATCTCGCAAGATCTCGAGATCGCGCCCTTCCGGCAGTTTCGCGGCGCGGTCAATAATCTCGTCTTCACGGATCCGGACGAGCGTCCGTAATTTGGATGCGCTGGAGGGTGGCCCGAAGTAGACCGTGTTCGCAACAACGCTGACGCCGGAGTTGTTCCGTTCTGCGAGATCAACGAGTTCGTTGCGCAGCGTCCGACCTCGAAAGTCCCATGCCTGCTCGCGGCTCGGATCAATTCGCCGATCGAGCAGGATCGAGATTTCGCGTTCCCGGGCAATGGACGTCGTCACCGAACGGAGCGAAACGCGCCGCCAGCTGCCGTTCATTTTCTGCTCGAGCGCACGATGAAACCGCTCCGCGGTCACTCTTCCGGGAACCGGTGGATCGATCTCGAGGGGGGGCTCGCTCGCCCCGCTCAAGCCGACGAACAGGATGGCCAAATGGACGCTGTTGGCCGCAAATTTCCGCATGGCTGCCGGATTCCACCTCACCTCTGGTGCCGCCGCAATACCGGATGCTAACATGAAACAGGCGGGCATTCCTATCGACATCTCGGCCGCACATTCCGCGAGGGGACGCAACGAACATGCTTCCGACACAGGCTGTCGGCATTGACCTCGGAACGACCTATTCCTGCATTGCCCACCTGAATGAAAAGGGAGAGCCGGTCACACTGCCCAACGAGGATGGAGAGCTCTGCACACCCTCAGTTGTAGAGATTGACCGCCCCGCGCGAAACGACGACCTCTCCATTCCTGATGTTGATCGCGTCCTTCCCGGAGCCGTTTCCGACGAGGTCCAGCACTTCATCGTCGGTACTGCGGCTCTCAAGAATTCGATTCTCAACCCCGGTCGCGTCATTCAGAATGCCAAGCGATACATGGGGGATCCCGGCCATCGCTGGTTCGTCAATGGCAAGTCCTATTCCCCGATCGAAATCTCCAGTTGCATCCTGCGGAAGCTTCTTTCAGGCGCTCACCGGCAGATCGGACCGATCGAACAGGCAGTGATCACCGTTCCCGCACAGTTCAGCGACGCGCAACGGCACGCAACGATTGAAGCCGGCTATCGTGCGGGGCTTGAGCGAGTCGATGTGATCAACGAACCCGTGGCTGCAGCCCTTTGTCACGTTCTCGGCGCGGAAGGACTTTGGTTCAGCGAACTCGCGGGGGAACAGAGAATTCTGGTTTACGATCTCGGGGGTGGGACGTTCGATCTGTCGATCGTCCGGTACCGAAGGGACGAAGTGAGTGTCGTCGCGACTTCCGGAGACCTGAATCTGGGTGGACTCAACTGGAACGCAATGCTGCTCGAGACCATTTGCAACCAGTTCGAAAGAACCTTCAAGACGAACCCCCGCGAAGATCCCAAAAGCCTGCAGGCATTGGCACTCGAGGTGGAGCAGACGAAACGCGCCCTTTCCGTCCGGCCGCGAGCTCCCCTCACCTGCGTGCACAAAGGAAAGAAGAAGACGTACCAGATCGATATTGAGCAGTTCGAAAAGCTGACGAAGCCCCTGGTCGACCGAACCGAGGAAATCACGCTCGAACTGCTTCGCGAAAACAATATGGGCTGGGCGCACATCGACGTCGTCCTGGTGACGGGCGGCGCTTCTCGGATGCCGATGATTCGCCGACGACTCAAGGAATTGAGCGGCCGCACCCTCAATACCACGCTTTCGCCCGATCTTTCAATCGCTCATGGTGCGACGTACTACGCCGGCATGCTGCTGACGAACAACAAGTTCGCGAAATCGATTCTGACTCCTGAAGCGAGCAACCGGCTTTCACGCGTGAAGCAGCAGAGCGTCAACGCCCGGGCGCTGGGAATCCTGGTGCGGGATCCGAAGGCAGCGGTGCGTGTGCCGCATTACATTATCGCGCCGAATTCGCCTCTCCCCGTCGAGGCGACGGAAGTCTACGGCACGGTGAAAGCGAACCAGCGCCGCGTGAACCTGCAGATCGTCGAAAGTGGAACATCGCCGGATCAGCCCTGGGTGAGACTGGGCAACTGCGTGATTGACGGCCTGCCGCCGGACCTCCCTGAGGGTTCCCGGATCAATGTCACGATCAGCTACGACACACAGGCGAAGGTCCACGTATCGGCACGCGACATGGCAAGCGGCAAGGAAGCGAGCGTTGAGATTCTCCGCCAGCAGAATCTGCTTCCGCAACTTTCCGCTGAAGCGCACGGCGACTCGTATCACGACGAATCCGACATCGACCTCGTCCCGCTCAGCGAATCGTCGCAGGCGGTTCGGTACCTTGCAACAAAGCCGAGTGACAAACCCCCTGCGATCGTCACTCCAATATCACCTCCTGAAAACAAACAGAAACCTGTCAAGGCGGCTACTGCGAAACCGCGACCGACGAAAGCTGCCGGTGCTCCCTCTGCGGCACCCGCAAGGCGAAGCGCGAAACAGGTATCCGCCCAGATCAATGCGGTCGATTCGGCGAAGACAGCGGATTTCCCGGTCGCAATCTGCGGGCACTGCAAAGAACCGCTCGACGACCGCGGCCGTTGCCGAAAATGCCCGCCATCGGCGGCCCCCCTTCCGAAGCGAAACGCCAAACCCGCGCAATCAGCAACAGCAACTCGAGCCGCGAATCCAAAGCCGAGCCGTTCGATTCCGCCGCAACAACCGGCTCCGAAGGCACCGCCGAAGAGTGTTGACGAGAACGAAGAAGAGTTCTGGAAGTACGTCGAATAGAACTCCGAACGCAACTCGGCCGACTGCCAATCGTGTGAACGATCGCGTATCATCGCCAGGATGAAAATCGATCGTATCGAACTGTTTCACGTTGCGATGACATTGATCGATCCGTGGCGCACTGCTTACGGCGAAGACGCGGCAATTCACGCAGTTCTCTGCCGGATTTCGAGCGGATCATTTGAAGGTTGGGGAGAAGCGGCTCCCTTCGCAGCGCCCTGCTACAGCCCGGAATGGGCCGGAGGTGCCTTCGCGCTTTGTCGCGACTGGCTCGCTCCCACCTTGATTCAACAGGAGATTGGATCCGGGGCCGATCTTCAGCAGCGGCTCGTCCATTTCAAGGGAAACCCGTTCGCAAAGGCTGCGCTCGATACTGCCTGGTGGAGCCTTTACAGCCGAATGGAAGGTGTTCCGCTCCACCAACTGCTCGGAGCGTCCCGCAGTGAAGTTCCAGTCGGTGCCGACTTCGGCGTCATGGACAACATCGATGATCTTCTGCCGCGCGTTGGCGACGCCGTCGAACAAGGCTTCCCGCGGGTCAAGCTGAAATTCCGGCCTGGCTGGGACATCCCGATGCTGGAAGCCGTCCGGAAACAGCACCCGAAGCATCCCATCCACATCGATTGCAACAGCGGATACCGGTTCTCCGACCTGCCGCTCTTTCGAAAAGTGGACGAGTTTCAGCTTGCGATGATTGAACAACCGCTCCAGCACAATGACCTGCTCGACCATTCCAAGCTGCAACAGCGGATCAGCACGCCGATTTGTCTCGACGAGAGCATCACGAGCTTATCTCAGGTTGAACAGGCGATTGAGCTCGGAAGTTGTCGCTATGTGAACATCAAGCCGGGTCGTGTCGGCGGGCTTACGAATGCCGTCGCGATTCACAACGCCTGTCAAGCGGCCGGCATCCCGTGCTGGGTCGGCGGAATGCTCGAAAGTGCGACCGGGGCGGCCCATTGCATTGCGCTTGCGATGCTCGACAATTTCACTTACCCGGCAGATATCTTCCCGAGCAGCCGGTTTTATCGTGAGGACCTCGCCGAGACGGAGGTCGAACTCAGCCGGAATTCAACCGGTGTTCCGACCGTGCGTGCGTTCGATCACCTCCCCGATCCGCATTCCGGCCGGCTCAACCAGATTTGCCTCGAACGCGCGGTTGTTGAATAAAGCCGGCACGCAATGAAGAAAGCCGCGTGTCGATCTTCGACGCGCGGCTTCGGTTGTTACTTCAAAGTAACGTGGACCGACTACTTCTTCTCCGGCTCCTTCGGAGCATCCTTCGCAGGCTCGTCCTTCTTGGCTTCCGGCGCCGGAGCAGGTTTCTCTTCGGAGGCCTTCTTTTCCATCTCGGCGCGATTCTCCTTCCCTCCCTGACCGAGCTTCACGTCCGGAGGAGGTGCGGCCGGTTTCGGCTGAGGAGTCTCGCCGCAGCCAATCACTCCAATTCCCAGTCCTACCATTGTGCACAGCGTCAGCAGCGTTCGCATTTTCGAATTCCTTCCGTTGATGAACATCGAGCCGCGTTGATTCGATGGCGTACAGTTTGGTCAAACAGTCGGCGAGATTCCAGCATTGAATCCAATCCGGCTCGGGAATCGTCGGGACAACACGGAGCGTCGTGAATATCGCATCGATTCCGACGAACAAACCGAATCCCTGGCAGATTCCAGCAGATTCCGACTCCAGTAAGATGCGGATAGCACGGCGTTTATTCC
>JBFWWA010000154.1:0-9039 GCA_050246455.1 Planctomycetaceae bacterium | reverse complement strand
CACCCATTGCTCCAGTGTTCATCGTGGCGACTTGTTCCATGAATGGCCCGAGCCTTTCGGTGTCAGTCTCGTCGAAGCTGTCGAGGAGAGTCGCCAGAGCGGGAGCCACTCGATCCGCGTATCCATTCGCTCCAAAAACGATCAGCGCTTCGAGAGGCTTCTGCCGGAGTTCCGGCTTGAGTTCAGTGACGAACTGCTTATGCCAGAACTCGAACGGCTTGCCGTCGTAAGTGAGACTTGCATCACCGGCGGCATTGGGAGATGCGTCGGGTCGAAGTGCTTCAGCCGGCGCCTGGGCGGCCGCACTGTTCACAATGTGCAGTACTGCGAAACACCCGAAAGCAACGAATCGCGCTGCACATCGCATACGACAGCCTCCCTGCGGAATGACGTGGATTCACGGCCAAGTGCGTTAACGACGCTCGGATTCTTATCGTTGTTGATTCGATTCCGGAAGCGGAGTTTGCACGCTCCCGTGCCGAATTCAGGCGTGCGCGGCAATGACGTCGCTGACGACGACCGGCCGCAGAATCGTTAAATCCGCGCAGGTCATGCAGTGAAAGTCCGCTGGTTTTCAGGAAGATTTTCGAGTTCACAACCATCATTTTCGCCAAATCAGCCATTTTCACCATACTCCGCACACTCGTTAAAGTCTGAAGTGTCGGCTGGTCGAAATCCCCGAAGAGAACGCTGCCAAGGATGGCTGCGCGCAGACCGCTTGGATTCGGCAAAGCGATTCAGGGGCCGAACGTCGCAATGAATGGATTCTTCGCGAGCAGGGTTTCCTGCATCACCCTGGCGGGTCTCGTACTGGCAGGGTCGCTGACCGGCTGCAACCGCGCGCACTATCGCGAGCAGGCGGACGACGAAGCGGGCAGGATTGTCATTGAGAAGAGCAATGATGACCGTTGGGCTCTCGATGACTTCACCATCGAAATGGATTCGCGGAGCCGGTTCTACGACGGCAGCGACCCCGACTATCCCCCGATGCCGGAAGACGATCCCGCGTCGCATGAGTTCATGCATTGCGTCGACGGTCACCGAGGCTGGAAGCATTGGCACGACCACGGCGATACTGCCGAGCTGGAAAACCCCTATTGGCAGCAGTGCCTCGGGGAATACGCCGAGATTGCTGAAGACGGCGCCGTCAAACTGACGCTCAATGACGCAGTTCGCCTTGCGCTCATTCACTCGCCCGACTATCAGGAACAGCTCGAAACAATCTATCTTTCGGCGCTCGACGTCAGCACCGAACGATTCCGTTTCGACGTCCAGTTTTTCGGCGGGTTCGACCTTCGCTACAACCATCTTGGCGAAGAGCGCGGACCCAATGGCGAGAGCAACACGGTCACCTTCGCTCCCGATTTCTCTGCGCAGCGACGATTCGCGACGGCCGGTCAGCTGCTGGTCGGATTTGCGAACTCGACCGTCTGGCAGTTCACCGGTCCGAACACCGGCTTCACGACCTCCATACTCAACTTCAATCTCGTGCAGCCTCTGCTTCGTGGAGGTGGACGTGTCATCGCGCTTGAACAGCTGACGATTGCCGAACGCGGGTTGCTCGCGAACCTGCGCGCATTCCAGCGGTATCGACAAGGTTTCTACACCGAGATCGCCGTCGGGGAATCGAACGTTTCTGAGCCGCAACGACGGGGTGGATTCTTCGGCGGCACGGGACTCACCGGCTTCACCGGTCAGGGCAGCGGCGGCTTCGGCGGCGTCGGCGACGCAACCGGTTTCGGCCGCGGCGGCTTCGGCGGAACCGGGGGGGCGGCCGGCGGTGGAACTGCCGGCTTCGCCGGTGGTGGTGCCGGGCAAGTCGGCGGATTCATCGGGCTGTTGCAGCAGTCTCAGCAGATTCGGAACACCGAAGACAGCCTTGGCGCGCAGTTGCGAACACTCGCATTGCTCGAGGCCAATCTCGCGGCCGGGTTGATCGATATCGCACAGGTCGATCAGTTCCGCCAGAACATCGAAACGGAGCGTGCGAACCTGCTGCAGGCGCGGAACTCGCTGGAGACCGCGCTCGATACGTTCAAAGCATCGACTCTCGGATTGCCGCCGGCGCTGGCCGTCGAGCTCGACGATTCGCTGATTCGTCCGTTCCGATTCCTCGACCCGCAGATTACGAGCGTGCAGGACGACATCGCCGCAATGATTGAACGATTCGGCGATCTTCCCACCGAGCCGACAATCGAGCAGATCGATAAAGCGTTCGACGAGGTCACATCGATCCAGCCCCGCATTGCCGCGCATTTCGGAGTCGTCAAGCAGGACCTCGCGTCCCTCGACTCGGCGATTGCGATGCGGCAGCAGGTGCTCACTCCGGCCGAGCAACGGCTGCTCGACGCCGACAAGAAACGACTTGCGGAAAGCCTCGCGGATCTCGAACAACGCTTTGCAACAACAGGCCCCCACATTGCGGAACTCCGTGCCGGACTCAACGAACAGACGCGCCGACGGACGGCGGACTCGATCGTCACGCTGCTGGTGGACCTGTCAAATCTCGCTGCGCAACTCTCGTTGACACAGGCACGGGCCCGCGTGGAAGGAATTGTGGTCGAGCCTCTCGAGCTCGATTCCGCCGTCGCGCTCGAAATCGCCCGTGCAAACCGGCTCGACTGGATGAACAATCGCGCCGCGCTCGTCGATACCTGGCGGCTTATCGAATTCAACGCAAATGCCCTCAAGTCCGACTTGACGATAGGAATGAGCGGCGACATCCAGACGCTCGGCGGCGACAACCCGTTCAAGTTCCGCGACGAGAACGGTTCGCTCGAAGCGCGCCTGTCGTACGATGCGCCTCTCACCCGGCTTGTCGAGCGGAACAACTTCCGGCAGCAGCTGATTGAATATCAGCAGGACCGCCGCCAGCTCGTGCAATTTGAGGACGGCGTCAGCCGCACCCTCCGGCAAACGCTCCGCAGCCTGAAGCAGCTGCAGGTGAACCTCGACATTCAGCGACGCGCCCTCGCGATTTCTATTCGGCGCGTCGACCAGACGCGCGAAGTGCTGAACCGCCCTGTTCCGCCGAGCGTACCGGGCCAACCGCCGGCGCAGCTCGGACCGACCGCGGCCGTCAACCTCCTCACGGCTCTTTCCGACCTTCGCAACACACAGAACAACTTCATGAGCGTGTGGCTGAACTACGAGGCCACACGAATGCTGCTCCTGCGCGAACTCGGCGTGATGCGTCTCGACGAGAACAATGTCTGGATCGATGAGCCACTGGACCAGGCACTCCGCGCGGCGGCCTCCGATTACACGCTCCCGCCCGAGGTTCCTCCGGTCTGGCTCGAAAACATGAACCCGCTCGGCGGTGGCGCGGCAGGACAGCCTGTCGTTCCCCCTGCCCCTGCGGAAGACCTCGAACCCGAGCAACCTTAAGCACATTTCAGCTTGCAGCGGACGTCGGGGGGGAAGCGGCAAATTGCCGCGGATTCATCGTCGTCGCACTCTGCCGGACAGGTCTGTTCGACGCGGTTCCGGGCTATTGCGGACGTTTTCCGCGGATTTAACCATCTGCGATCGGCCGCTGCCGCGTTAGAATAAATGAGCGTTCCTGCATGCCGGTCGCCCGACCGAATTTCCAGCCACGACGCTCGACTTTCCCCCGAATAACCTGGGCCCATTCCGCATATAGCGGCGACGGCCCGCGGGGACTTCCGCCACGGAGCCACGGGAAGAACTATGGCGACAACCACGAAGCCGGACATGGGCACAACGAAGGAATCGGGATCGTTTTCAAACCGTCCTGAGCGCAACGGCCGATCGTCGAACGTCATGCGCTGGGTTGGCATTGTGTTCGGTCTGGTTCTTTTGTTGACCGGCGCCGTCTACGCCATCAGTTCGCTCGATCTGGGGAGCGATGACGACTCGACGGGATTGTTGACGCATCAGATCAACAAGGGGCGTCTACTGATTACCGTCACCGAAGACGGCAACGTCGAGAGCGCGAGCAACGTCGATGTGAAATGCCAGGTTGCCGGCGGCGGAACGATCATCTTCATCGTCGAAGACGGCAAGCAGGTTGAGAAAGACGAAGTCATTGTCCGGCTCGACGAGTCCGGAATCACCGACCAGTTGAATACACAGAAGATCGCCTACGAGAAGGCGTTGGCCGCGAAGATTCAGGCCGAAGAAGATTTCTCGGCCGCATCGATTGCCGTGCGAGAGTATGCGGAAGGCACCTTCATCAAGGAACTCCAGACGCTCGATTCGCAAATTACGATTGCGATGGAGAATCTTCGCAGCGCCGAGAACATGCTCGCTCATACCGAGAAGATGGCGCGGAAGGGATTCGCGACGTCGCTGCAGCTCGAAGCGGATCAGTTTGCAGTCCAGCGCGGCAAGATCGATCTCGAGGCTGCGAAGACGGCGAAGACAGTGCTCGAGAAGTTCACCAGGGAAAAGACGCTGAAGCAGCTGGAATCGACCCGCGATGCGGCGGAAGCACGAAAGCGTTCCGAGCAGGCGGCGTTCGAGCTCGAAAAAGGGCGTCTCGACCGGCTGCAGCGCCAGCTCGAGTACTGCGTAATCAAAGCGCCGCAGTCGGGCATGGTCATTTATGCCAACGAGCAGGGACGCGGGCGATCGAATCAGACCGCTCCGACCATTGAAGAAGGGGCGATCGTCCGCGAACAGCAGACCCTCATCCGCCTGCCGAATCTGTCGCGGATGCAGGTGAAGGTCACCGTGCACGAAACAAAGGTCGATCAGATTCGGCCCGGAATGCCGGCGCGCATCAAGATTCAGGATCGCGAGTTCACCGGCAAGGTGGTCTCGATCGCGAACCAGCCCGAGCCCGGAGGCTGGATGTCGTCGAACGTCAAGGAGTATGCCACCAACGTTGCCATTGACGGTGAGACGAACGACCTCAAGCCCGGAATGACCGCCGAAGTCGAGATTCTTGTCGCCGACCAGAAGGACGTGCTGATGACTCCCGTCTCGGCAGTGGTCGAACAGCGCGGAAAGTTCTACGCCTGGGTGCGAAACGGAAAGACGAACGAGCGTCGTCCCCTCCTGCTCGGAAAAACCAACGACAAGGTCATCGAAGTTCGAGACGGTCTCAAGCAGGGAGACCAGGTGCTGCTGAATCCGCGTGCCGTCGTGGCCGAAGCGCAGCAGGACGATTCCACCGAGGGGGGAGAATCCGAAGCGGAGAAGGGATTCGGAGCGATGGCGGATGCCGCATCGTCCAGCGGGGGTGATGCCAAGGCCGGCGCGGAACCGCCGAAGGGAGATGCGTCCGCGAAGAAAGAGGACGCAGCGCCGGGTCGCGAAGGGAAGGGCGAAGGAAAATCGAAGGGCAAGGGAGGCGGCCGCAGTCGCAACCCGATGGAAATGTTCAAACAGGCCGACGCCAATGCCGACGGCAAGATCACGCCGGAAGAGCTTCCCGAACGGATCCGGCAGTTCATCAACATGGATGAAGCCGATACGAACAAGAACGGCGGGCTTGAACAGGCGGAGTTCCTGAAGCTGATGAGCCAGATGCGACAGCGGATGGGTGGCGGAGGCGGCGGACAAAACGGAGCTCCGCGTGATTCCGGCGGCAGCGCACCTTCCGGAGGCGATGGGCGGTGATCTCGCGGTTACTCCGGACATTGCAGCTCGGGCTCAAGAGCCTTGTACTGCATAAGCTCCGGTCCAGTCTGGCGATGCTCGGCATTCTCATCGGCGTCACAGCGGTGATCTGGCTCGTCGCGCTCGGTGAAGGAGTCAGTCACCAGGCGCAGGAACAGATCAAGGAACTGGGCGCGACGAACATCATCGTCAAGAGCGTCAAGCCGCCGCAGGACTCGTCCCGTTCCGGCGCCGCTTCGCGAATCGCCGAATACGGATTGAAACGCGCCGATTTTGAACGGATCGTCAGCTCGATTCCGACGGTCCGACGCGCCGTCCCGATGCGCGAGATTCGTAAAGAAGCGCGGTATCAGGATCGCATCGTCGACTCCCACCTGCTGGGATGCACTCCCGAGTATTCCGAGATCAACCATCTGCAGATGGATCGAGGCCGGTTTCTGTCGGACCGCGATCTCGAAGCGCGAGACAACGTCTGCGTCCTGGCGAGCGGCACGGCAAACGAGCTGTTTCCATACGAGAATCCGATCGGCAAGAGCATCTGGATCGACAACAATTTCTACGTCATCGTCGGCCAAACGGCGAGCCGCGCCCCCTCCGCATCGATCGGGGGAAGTCTCGAAGGTCGCGATTACAACCTCGACGTCTACATTCCCATCACCACGCTGCGCGCGCGCATCGGCGATCAGGTGATGACGGCTCGCGCCGGCAGCTTCGAAGGAGAGCTCGTCGAACTGAGCCAGATCACGGTTACCGTCGGCGACGTCTCCCAGGTCGAAGAAGCGGCGGACATCATCGAGATTCTGCTGCAGAAGTTTCACAAGAATCCGGATTATTCCATTACCGTTCCGAAAGAGCTTTTGCGGCAGGCGGAAATGCTCCGCGCGATGTTCAACGTGCTTCTGGTGCTCATTGCGGGAATCTCGCTCGTCGTCGGCGGCATTGGGATCATGAACATCATGCTCGCGACCGTGACCGAACGGACGCGCGAGATCGGCGTGCGCCGGGCCATGGGCGCACGGCGACGCGACATCATTCTGCAGTTCCTGGCGGAAACGGTCGTGCTCACCGGCGCAGGCGGACTGCTCGGTCTTCTGGCCGGTTTCGTCTGCAAGCCCGCGGTGGAAGCGGTGCAATGGGGGACGGCTTACTTTCTGCCGGACGTCTGGAATTCCCTCCCGACGACAATCCGAACGCTCGAGCCGCGAATTGCGCTCTGGTCGATCGTGGCGGCCTTCGGCATCTCGGTGGTCGTCGGCGTGCTGTTTGGACTCTACCCGGCGCGCCGCGCAGCGATGATGGATCCAATCGAAGCGCTTCGCCACGAGTAGCGCGCTTCGCTCCGCCTGTTTCCGCCTGCTTGCCACATTGCGGCCAATGTGCCAAAGTCATACTCCAGGCTGAAACCGCGCGCGTTGTGCCGGCGGCCAATCACCTGCCTGCACCACCATTGAGATTTCTCGGGAGTATTCCATGTCGTCCCTAATGCTTCGCCGAATGCCGGCACTGATTCTGCTCGTTTACGCCGCACCCGCGCTGGCCGCTGATGTCGATCCGGTCAAGCAGCGTCTCGACAACTCCCCCCGGCATCACGAATGGCAGGAGATCAAGACCGCTGCGGGCCGCACGGTGCGCACCTTTGTCGTCTTTCCGGAAACTAAAGAGCCGGCAGCGGCTGTCGTCGTCATTCACGAGAACAAGGGGCTCACCGACTGGGTGCGCGGCGTGGCGGACCAGCTTGCGGAAGCGGGATTCGTCGCCATCGCTCCCGACTTCCTCAGCCAGACCGGCCCCGGCGGCGGTGCAACCGATGCGTACCCGTCGATCGACGCGGCGACGCAGGGAATTTACAAGCTGGATCCAAAGCAGGTGCTCGAAGACCTTGACGCCGCAGTGGATTTCGCGAAGGGGCTTAAATCGGCGAACGGAAAAGTTGCCGTTGCCGGATTCTGCTGGGGCGGAGGAAAAAGCTTTGAGGCCGCCGCTCACAATTCCAGGATTTCTGCGGCGTTCGTCTTCTACGGAAGTGCACCGAACGAGGCGACACTCGGGAAGATCGCCGTCCCGGTCCACGGCTTCTACGGAGAGAACGACAACCGGATCACCGGACAGGTCCCGGCAGTCACCGAGCAGATGAAAAAACTCAAGAAGACGTATTCGCCCATCGTGTATTCCGATGCCGGGCACGGTTTCATGCGGACCGGGGAAACTGCGAAAGCGGATGATCCGAATCGCAAAGCCCGCGATGAGGCGTGGGCGACGTTCAAGGAACTGCTCAAGAAGCTTTGACAACTCAGGCGCTGATCCGAGCTGCGGAGCGATGGTTGCTCCGCCGGCTCGGCGCGTTATCGATGGTCGTCGCCCGAATTGCGTTCGATCGCTGATGCTTCCGGAGGAAATCGAACGTGACGGAGAGTACCCCCGCGGAACTGCCCCAGGACGCGCCGGAGCCGCGCAATCTCGAGGAGATTGTCACCGCCGGCGATGCGGAGAAAGCGAACGAGTATCTCGAATCGCTTCCACTGAGCGAATCGTTTCGCGTTCTGACCGAGATGGGAGAGAATGAGCAGAAACAACTGCTGACGCTTCTCCCGGGCGCGGACGCCGCCGCGCTGATTGAACAGTTGCCGGAGACGCATGCAGCTCACCTGATTGCGCAGCTTCCCGCCGGCGAAGCGGCCGCCATCATTGACGCAATGCATAGCGACGAGCAGGCCGACGTCATCGGTCGGCTCGATCCCGCGGCCGCCGAAGCCATTCTCGTGGAAATGGACCCGGCGGAGGCGAGCGACGTCCGTCGGCGCGTCGAATACCCGCGCGACACTGCCGGCGGCCTGATGATTACCGAGTATCTCTACTATCGCGATGATCTCGACGTCGACGACGTCCTCAACGATCTCCGCGACCACGCCACTCGGTACGCGGCCTACGACGTGCAATACGCCTATGTCGTCTCGAAAGAAGATCGGCTGGTCGGCGTGCTCCGTCTCCGCGACCTGCTTCTCTCGTCGCGACAGACGGCCGTCGCGTCGGTCATGATTCGTCAGCCACTCTGGGTCTACGTGCAATCGCCGCTCGTCGAGCTGGGGCACTTCTTCGATCGGCACCCCCTTTTCGGCGCTCCTGTTACGGACGAAGAAGGACGGCTGGTCGGCGTGGTGCGGCGAGCCGACGTTGAAGAGGCTGCGGAAGAGAATGCGAACCAGACGTTGCTGAAGCTGATGGGTATTCTCGGGGGTGAGGAGCTTCGCAGCGTTCCCCTGCGGACGCGATGTGTTCGCCGTCTGAGCTGGCTGACCGTGAATATTCTGCTCAACATCATTGCGGCGAGCGTCATTGCGATCAATCAGGACACACTCGCGGCCGTGATCGCACTCGGCGTCGTCATGCCGATTATTTCCGACATGAGCGGGTGCGCGGGGACGCAGGCAATTGCGGTGACGATGCGCGAATTGT
>JBFWWA010000153.1:0-9047 GCA_050246455.1 Planctomycetaceae bacterium | reverse complement strand
CCAGACAACGATTCCGAGACTTCGATAGAATTGGAAGCCGATGCGCCCGTGATGCATCTGTCGAACGCGGTGCGGCTATCGGTCCGCGAATGGATCTTCGTGGGGCTGACAGTTGCGTTCGTGCTAATCGGCATGACGGTCCTCTGGTCGAAGGTCGAACCATTCGAGCTACCCGCGGACTACCGGATTCCCTTTTCCAGCAGCGAGGACTATTGGCTCTATCGCCGGTTCATTCAATCTTCCCTTCAAAGTGACCGCGTGGTCTTGATCGGCGATTCCGTGATCTGGGGAGAGTATGTGGCTGAAGACGATTCGTTATCGCGTTACCTGTCCGAGCAGTCAGAGTCTGGCGAATTCGTCAACGGCGGTGTGAGCGGTGCGCATCCGCTGGCGTTACAGGGACTCGTTCGCGACTACGCGCGGGAACTCGTCGGCCGGCCCGTGATCCTGCACTTTAACCCGCTCTGGATGAGCTCGCGGGAGCGCGACCTGCAAGTCGACAGCGAGGTCCAGTTCAATCATCCGCGTTTGGCTCCGCAGGTCTTCCCCACAATCCCGGCGTACCACGCGCCGTTCAACGAGCGTCTCGGAAACGTCATCCACCGCTATTCCGCCTATCACGACTGCATGGCCCATCTGAGCATCAGCCGTTGGGGCGGTCAGAACCTCTACAACTGGTCGCTCGAACATCCCTACGAAAACCCGTTTCGGAAGCCGACGACGGAAGCAGAGGGTCTTCGGCATAACCAGCTTTCGTGGACCGCGCGCGGCATCCGTCCCCAAGAGTTTCCGTGGGTCGAGATGGAGACTTCGCTGCAATGGCGCGCTTTTCGCGAGACGGTTGAGCTGGTCAGAAGTCGCGGGAACAAACTCTTCGTGATTGCCGGTCCGCTCAACGAACATCTGCTCACCGACGCCAGCCGAGCGAGATACCGGGTGCTGATGGGAACGATCCAGGACTGGCTCGAGCAGCACGACGTTCCCTTCGTTGCTCCCGAGACCTTACCGTCGACTGACTACGCTGATACCAGCCACCCGCTCCCGGCAGGATACCGGCGATTGGCAGCAGAGATTGTTGAGGATGAGAAATTCCAGCAATGGCAGAGCGCGCGATGACCCAGGGAAATCCGCTGAACCTGGCATGTCACGCACCGACGCGCTGCTTCACTCAGACTTGTGCCAGTCGGGCAGGCTGTTCGAGCCTTCGCGGGTGATTTGAATCGTGTCCAGATTGTTGCTTTTCAAATCGCTGATGCAAATCTGCCACGGGCCAGACGGGGAGGGGGCGCGGCAAAACACAATCATGGAGCTGTCCGGCGAATAACGGGCGTCATGCTGAACATCGGCGCCGAAGGTCAGCTGCTCTTCGCGTTCCATATCGGTTTGATGGATGTGCCCCTGGATCGTCTGGAACAGCATATGCTTCCCATCGCGATGCCATACCGGAGTGCAGCAGGGAACTTCCGTCTTGAGCTGGCGCAGTTCCTGGCCGTCAACGCCAAGAATGAAGATGCCGATATCTTTGAGGTGCCGGCTCGCGATCGCCAGTTGTTTTCCATCGGGGCTCCAGCTCGGCGTGCCGCAACGCTGCCACGAATTCGGCGAGACTCGCCGCTCCGTGCCCGATTCTAACTCCCGAATCATCGCCTGGTCGTCCTTGATAAAGACGATGGACTGACCATCGGGCGACCACGACGCCTGCGCCCCGTCTGTGAGCTTCTTCGGATCGGAACCATCCCGATTCATCAGCCAGATTTGCGGAAAGCCTTCGCGCAGCGACGTGTAGAGGATCTGCCGGCCGTCGGGTGAAAATCGAGGATCCGCGTCGGGAACTTTGTCTTTCGTCAGCGGCTTCAACTCCGAGCCGGTCGGATCCATACTCCAGATGTCGAGCGAGCCGGACCGGTCGCTGACGAACGCAATCGTCCCCTGGAGCCGATCGCGCGGGATCACCCCCTCATACTTCAGCGTCTCACCCGGCGCGCTTCCGGTTGCAGGAGTGGACTTGTTATTGGAATCGGATGTGGAGGAACTCGCTGCGGTCTCGACTTCGTCAGGCTTCTTCGAATCTGGTTGTGTCGACTCTTTCAGCTCACGTACTTTCGTTGATGAGGCCAGCTTGGGCGACGCGGCTTCGCCGTTTCGCACGCGGCGGAAGCCATACGTGTCGGCTCCAAAGCAGGCGTCGGCGAATACGGGGAATTCGTGGAAACGATAGCCGGCGGTGCATTTTTCGGCCGTCGTTTTCCAAGCTCCGCCACGAAGGACGCGTTCCTCGCCAGTTTCCGGTCCGCGCGGATTCTCAGAAGGGCTCTCGGCGTAGTACGTTTCGCTGTACCAGTCATGACACCACTCCCAGACGTTGCCGTGCATGTCGTACAGACCCCACGCATTCGCAAGCTTTTGGCCCACGGGCCTCGTCTTTCCACGCGAGTGCGGCTTGCACCAACCGTATTTGGGCAGTTCGGAATCGTCATCGCCGAACGAGTACTTGCTCTGGCTTCCCGCGCGACAGGCATACTCCCATTCCGCCTCCGTGGGCAACCGGTATCCGTTCGCTTCAAAGTTGCAGGTCCACGTTTCGAGATCGTAGCAGGGGATAAGACCGTCGATCTCAGAACACTTGTTGCAGAACCGCGCGGCTTCGGGCCACTGGACCCCTTCGACGGGGAGATCCTTGCCTTTCAGTTTGGAAGGATTCACTCCCATCACACGTTCGAAATGTTCCTGCGTGACGGGAACGGAATCCATGAAAAACGAGTCGACTGAGACCGAGTGTGGCGCCGTTGCGGCATCACCTTCCGGTTCGCCCATCGTGAATTGGCCGGCGGGCACCAGAACCATCTCCCCTGTTGCTGCTGATTTTGTACCGATCTCGGAACCAGCGTTCCTGTCCAGGGGAGTGGCGGATTCCCGGTTCGCGCAGCCAGAGAGAAAAACCATCATCGATAAAAGGGCAAGGCTGACAGATCGGTTCAATTTCAACCGCCTTTGGACGCCAGGAGTGCGGAGATCAAAGCGATCTGATCTCGAGTCGCCGAATTGATGAGATTGCAGACACGCTTGGAGAGACGACACGATTCAGAAGAACGACCGGCTTCCGGAGTGCGCATCGCTAGTGCCGTGCTGATTCGTAGCTCGCGGGATTGAGCAACACCTTCTGTGTGCGGACGCGGATTTCCGTGGCAAGCGGAGCGCACTTGGGATCAGTCGCCATCAGAAGCCCCGCGCGCTGCCGCATCGATTTGACGATCCAGCGGCATTCCCCCACGAGTTCGTCCTGGTTGCCGCCGATGTCGGTCAATTCATTGTTGTACTTCTTGATCTTCGCCAGTGTGTCTCGCCCGTCTGCAGTGAGCAGCGTTTTGCGAAACTCATCGTTCATCGCGGCGACATGTTCCGGCGTCTTGATCTTGTTCTTCCGTGCCGACAACTTCGTTTCGAGCTCAGCAGCGATTGAGTCGATCTCTTCGATAAAATCCTTCAGATCGGGATGAGCCGTTTTCTGCTCTGCCAGATACGCGCGGATTTCGCGTCCGAATTCAAGATATTGCGTGATCCGGCCGCGAATATGGGTTACGAAAGTCAGTGCATCATTCAAGGCGGCTTCGATTTCCTCCCGCTTTTGCTGCTGCAGCCTGCTTTTGTAGATTTTCTCGAGCGCACTTGCAGAGGAACAAGTCGCCCGTCCTTTTTCGTCTTCCTTCTGGCTTTCGACCGCGAGGATGTACTCACACGGTCCGACTCCCAGGCAATTCCGCAAAACGTCCACGACCGTGTAGGCATCGGGGGGAGTATCCGCCACTCGGTTGATGGGATAAATCACTGTCGGGCCGACGAAAGTGACGGCTTTGTGCCGAAGCGGCTGCAAGTACCCGCTGCCTGTCTGATCGATCCAGCAGGGGTAGAAAAAATGATCGAGCACGGTCGTCCATCGTTTGCGCGTGGGGCCGACCTTCTCAGGTTCCTGCCCCATCCAGCTTGGCTTGAAGAAGTCTTTCGAATCCTTCGCTTGCAGGAGCATTTCCCAGCTGTCTGTCAGTTTGTTCGTGCGTGAGAAATCGACCCGCCATTGAGCGGGGAACGGCATCGTCCAGTCGAGCTTCTGAACTTTGCGAGCCTCGTCGGGACGGATGTAGTCGGTGTGCCAGATTCCTGGCGAGTCCAAGAGCGCCATCCAGATCTTCTTACCTTCGCCAAACGTCACTTCTGATTCCGCAATCACACGGTCCTTCCCCGTCCCGGAGAGCTTCACCTGCACCTCTTGCTCGCGGTTCTCGAACACGCACATGGCGATCGAATTGCCGTTTCCGAGCATATGACACAGGAAGTTTTCACTTGGCAGTGGGACGGCTTCCGGCGTGATCTGGCGCGGATCGATCAGGATGTCGTCGGCGAAAAAATCGGGCAGCACGACAAACCGGCTGGGGGCGTCGATCCGCAGCCGATGCACACCCGCTCCCGGTTCCGCTTCCAGCATCACCTCGCTGCGCTTGATGCGAAACTTCGCCGTAAGTTCGGTTCCTTTCGAGGTTAGGTATTTCGCTTCGACTCGAATGGCGCCTCGGTCGTTGTCGATGACGGCAACCGACGCGAGACGCTTGGCCGGATCGCCCTCTTTGTCGAGCAACTGCAGTTTCACCCTGGGTTCCGCCGAGGAGGGCCAGACGGCGTAAAGCTCGACGGATGCTCCCGATTTCCGCAAGACCGCCGCGACCCGTCCGTTCGTGATGACGGCGTCGCCACGGAAGGCTGCGGGCTTCTGGTCCTTGTCGATCGTCGTCCAGCTATCGACCTTTGTAAACGCGGCCGGCGAGAGAGGCGAAGTTGATGAACGGCCCGTGTCCCAAATCGTTAACCCGGTGGCGGGCGTCAGGGATTCGTAACCCAGTGCGGTGCTGCTGGTACCTACAGCGACAGCCAGTGAAAGGGACGCCAGAATAATCGACGGACCGATCGGTTTCATCGTCGGACTTTCCTCGAGATCTTGGACCGTCCATGACCGCCTGATTGACGTCAGTCAGTTTGCAATACTTACAGGGATCCCGGAGCGAGCAATTTTGGATAGAACCGGCCTTCCCCGCGATGATTGCTCCAGTCTGTGTCAATCATACCCGCAACGGTGGTGATGTTACAGGAATCTGTCGAATGACAGGATTCGTCAAGTGGAATTGACCATCCACAAGTTGCTTATCCGCTCCCCTTGGCACAAATGACCGCGGTAGACAACCGTCGGCGAAAAGGATCCGCTCCCGATGGAGTACAGCTGACAACGCTGCAAATGTTCAAAGGATGTTCGTCTCCAGATCGCACGGCGCACAGACGCACATCTGCTCATTGAGGAATTCAATTGCGATCCATTCACCCCGGCGGCCCGTTCTTCAAGTCTGCATTGCACAACGAGCCTTCTCCTACGAGGCAGAGAATTTTGAAAGAGTGTGCGCCAAGTGTCTTCGAACGCTGCCAAACAATGAAATTTCATTTCACCGCAGTTCGCACCTGGCTGACGAGGAGGCGACATCTCGTCGTGCAGTGTCTCTCGTTCGGGAGACCGGCCACATCCGAGGAGACTCGGCCGCCCCGCTAACGTTCGATTACGATTCCGTGCTCGGTGATCCGGTACGGGACAATCGACTCGTCGCACGCGCTCCCGCGGTGTTTGGCGACGTGCAGCGCGCGAGTCATGGCCCCTTTCCCACGGACCTTCCCCATGAGGATCACCGTATTCGCATTCGAGAGCAGGTCGCCGCTCTGGATGGGCCGCTCCAGCAGATCGTCGAGCATTACTTCGTGCGTTGTTGCGAGGAGCAGGCAGCCGACGTCGTTCGAGTCATAAGCGTGAGTGGCGACGCGCCCTTCATTGGCGCGGTACTGAACGCGAAGCAGATCGCGGGCGACCCAGTCGTGATCCTTGCGCAGAATCTGGTGATAGATGTAATCGAAGAGATGGAACTGGAACGAGTCACTCGCGCGGTCCGTCGGCTCAATACCGTCGATGACGCAGCGCCGGACGCCGTGCACGAAGTTTCCGTAGAAGAACGCGATTGCGGTTTCGAGCTTGCGTGCCAACTCGACTTTCCACTCCCGCCAATCTTCCTGCTCGAGGTCGCTCTTCGTAACGCGCCGTCCGCTCCGTTCAAAGAGGTGTATTGCGTCAGATCGTACCGCGTCGCGATTCCAGACCGATTCGGGATCGAATCTCGTCTCTGCCGGAAATGGCCGCAGATTCCAGCCGAACAACCGCTCGGCGTAGTCTTGGTGGTTCTGCGAATCGCCGCGCGAGGTCATGTCAAAGAGAACTCCCCGTTCTCCTTCCTGATTCTTACCTTCCGCGGCGAACTGAAGGCCGAGCTGTGACTTGCCGATTCCGGTTGCACCCAGCACAACGGTAAGAGTGCCGGGAATGAGACCTCCCCCAAGCAGTTGATCGAGTTCGGGTATGCCGGTGTGCAGACGGTGAGATTTTGACATCGTGGGAATGGGATCTGGATTCGCAGAGGAACTGATGCGGGGGCGAAACGGGCGTCAGACGGTGAGTCTGCGGTCGCGGGCGGTCACTTCCCACCGATCGACGAGCTTCCCTCCCGAGATCACGAAAACTTCCTTATGAAGCGCGGAGGTCGGGCAGATGTGGATCGGGATCGCGAGGAGCTCGTCTCCCGGCTGAAACTCTTCCGCACGGGAAGTTTCGATGACCAGATGCTCCTCATTGTGAATCACCTGCTTGGCATCGGGTAGATCCGGAAAGACCACGCGCGAGCCGGCGGGGGGATCGGAGGCGACGGCCTTGTTGCCGAGATCGAGTGTCACGCGATTCGCAGTCGGCCGGCTGATCACCCGCGTCAGCAATAGCGCCGCGGTTCGAAAGACCATGTCCGGGAAATGGGCCGCGTAGCCGGAGTCGTGAAACACGCAAGTCCCAGGGCTGAGCTCGATCGTCGGGTCGTACTTCTCGGCATAAATCGGAAAAGATGCGGTCCCCCCGCAAACGAGTCGGGGAACCGGGAGGCCATCTGCGACGATCTGATCTCGGAAAGCGACGACCTTCGCCCACTCGGCATTCACGGCTGCCGCTCGTTCTTCGCGCGACTTCTGGTGCTGATGCCCGTCGTAGACGTGGAACCCGCCGGGAATGAGGCCCGGCGTTTCCGCGATGAGCCGATACAGTTTGCGTGCTTCGTCACCGGCGACGATTCCGGTTCGATGCTGGCCGGTGTCGATGTCGAGCAACACGGAAATCGTCTTGCCGGCGGCACTCACCGCACGGCCCAGTGCGCCGATCGGGCCGGGATGATCGGCCGTCACCGCGAACTGCACGTCGGAAAACTGTTCGAGAAAACGGACGGCGCGTGCGATGTTGGGGCCGACGATATTGTACGCGAGGACGACGTCACGCACCCCGGCCCGAGCGAGCATCTCCGCTTCGGCGAATGTCGCGCACTTGTGTTTCGTGATTCCTTTTGCCTGCTCACGGCGCGTCACTTCCGCCATTTTGTGCGTTTTGCAGTGCGGGCGGAGTCGAGACGGACTTCCGGCAATCGCGATCATCCGATCGAGGTTCTCGTCGAGCAACTCGGCGAAGATCACGATTGCGGGGCTGATGATCTCGCTGGTGTCGGCGATCTGATAGCAGGAGTCCATGATGAGCGCTTCGGTAGTAAGAATTCTCAGGAATGAAAGAAGACTTTTTCAGCGGTGCGGCGGAGGATCCAATCCTTGTCGTCAGCCGACAGGAAGTCGAGCCCTTCATTGATGAGATCGATGGAAGGCTTGTAGTGATGACCGCCCACGACCTGGTAGGGACAGTCGGTCGCCCACATCAGCCGTTCGCGGCCGAAGGCATCGAGCACCTGCTTGATCATCGGTCTGAGGTCGTGGTATGGCGCTTTCTTTGCACCGAGAGCGTAGAACGCTGAGACCTTCACCGTGACGTTCTTGTGACGCGCCATATCGCAGAGGGCTTTCACGTCCTTTGGCTCGATGCGGCCACTGGTTCCAATGCGGCAGAGGTGGTCGATGACGACCGGCGTGTCGGGAAAGTCGCGGCACATCCGGTCGAGCGACGGCAGCGCGTTCGTGTCGATCAGACAGCACATCGCGAGATTTTCTTTGGCGCCCGTCGCGAACATGTTGTGAAGTCCGTCCGAGCCGAGCCAGTCGGTGACTGGCCTCCCTTTCGGGTAAATCCGAAATCCGCGCACGCCGAGCTTTTTGAGTCGAGTCATCTCCGCCGAGGGATTCTTCGCATCCTGATCGATGACCGCGACGCCGGAAAACTTGCCGGGATACTTGCAAATCGAGTCGAGCATGTAGCTGTTGTCGAATCCGTAGAACGACATCTGAATCAGTACGACCCGATCGACCCCGACCGGGTTCGCTTCTTTCAGCAACTCTTCGGCCGTGAAGCTCGGCGGAGCCATGTCGGCGAGCCGGAATCCGGCAGCGAGCGGATACTTGACGGTGTCGGGCGTCCAGATGTGAGAGTGCGCGTCGATGAAGTGCATGGGCGTGTGGGGAGAAAGGGGTGAGAAATCAGGGCCCAGGGACAAAGACGGTGCCGCTACCTCGAACTGTCGGAGGTTTGGGCGTCAAAATACTTCGAGACGGTTTCAGGATCGACCGGCCGGGTCGCCTTGCTGACGACGATTCCCGCGATGAGCGAAACGAGAAGCCCCCACACCACTGGATCAATTTCCAGGAGAAAGTGCGGGCGGAAGCTCGTCACATTGCCGATGTTCACGTTCCCGTACGAGAAAATCGCGGGAACGATTCCGTTCGCGTAATACTTGGGATCGTCGAGTCCGATGAAACCAATCATGTACAGCCCGAGGACTGTCGCGGCTCCCGCGAACATCGCCGCGAGCGCGCCGGCGACCGTTGCGCGACGCCAGAACGCGAGCATCAGCACCGGTACGACGAACGTCGCGGCCGCTCCTGTACCGCTGAAGACGACGATCGCCTGAAGGTACGCGACCGGCTTGATGTTCGTCGCCACGGCGATTGCGCCGACCAGAACCATGGCCGCGTACGACAATCGCTTCAGTTCG
>JBFWWA010000152.1:0-9047 GCA_050246455.1 Planctomycetaceae bacterium | reverse complement strand
GATGGGTGTCTGGGACGGTCGACTCGATTACCGGAATCATCGAGCCGCCGCTCCCAGCCCATCGACCGGTGGGGCCGGGGAACGGAATTCGTCCGGCGGTTTTACACGTCTGAGTCCGCGGCTGGCGCTTTGCCGGTCGTCACTGGCCGTCCGAGAGGACCATGATCGCTTCTTCGCGAGTCAGGGGCTTCTCGAGCTGGTCACCCTTGATCTGCACCTTCACGCGGGCGTCCCCTTTCGCCTGAGCTTCGAGGACGAGATCGAATGCCGCCGACGTTCGTCCGTCGACCGTCGGGATCGGTTCGAATCGAACTTCGTTCCCCGACTGCACGTGCTTCGACGGACCTTGAGCGGAAAGAATCTTGAACTGCTCGGGAACTTCGATTGTCACGCCGACGCTCGTGGCGGGGCTGTTTCCGCGGTTGCGGGCCACAATTTTCAGCGTGACCGTCTCTCCGACATCGACCGGACCGTCAACACTCGACAACTCGACTCCGACCGACGCGTAACCTTCCACCAACGTCTGAGAGGTCGTCTCGACAACTTCGTTGCCGGTGGCTGCTGCGCGCACAATGCTCGTCAGCGTGCCGGTCTTTTTCGGAATGAGCTTCACAACGAGCTGTCGTTCTTCCGCCGGGGCCAGTCTGTCGAGTCTCCAGGCAATCGTGCGGGTTCCTTCGTTGTACTGACCGCCGTTTGAGGCTTCGACAAACTCCATCCCGTCCGGCACCGTTTCCGTGACGGTGGCGGTTTCCACCGGCCGGGGCGATTCGTTGATGATCGTATTCGTGTAAGTCGCGCCGCGGTCGACGTACCGCTTGGCGGGACCGGTCCGCTTGATGACGAGTTTCGCACCGTAGACCTCAAGCGAGACCTTCGCTTCGCTGGTGACGCCGCCGTCAGCCGTGACGACTGCGCGGTTCACCGTCGGTCCGATCTTGGCAGCTGTGAGCGCCAGCTTGATCTCGCGCGACTGACCGGCGGGAAGCCGTCCGACCTCGTATTCGAGGTCGTTTCCGGCCGCGTGTTTGAGCCCTTCGGGAATGATGTCGCGGATGACGACGCCGTTGGCATCTCCGCTGCCGGTGTTCGTCACGCGGAAGTGGAACGGCACGGGGTCGCCGAGCTTTGCTTCACTGGGACCGCTGAGATCAATCCGCAGCTGCGGCGCAGTGATCTGTGTTTCCGCCGCAACTTCTGCGACGAAGTTCACCGTCGCGACACTGCCGATCTGTCCGGCCTCGATCGGCACGACGCGAATCGAAATCTTTCTCTGCTCGTCCGGCTTCAGGTCGCCGAGCTTCCAGATGAGCGTCTTGCCGGCCAGTTCCGCGCGCGGAATCGTTCCCGAAAGCTTCGATCCTTTCGGGATGCGGTCTTCGACGACAACCTGATGGGCCGTGCTGTTACCGACGTTCTTGACCAGAATCGAATAGATCAACGGCTGGCCGAGCTGCGCGTTGGGGGGTGCGACTTTCTCGATGGTGAGCTGGGGGCGCTGCGGTCCGCGCGGGGCATCGCCCGCCAATGTACCGTCTCCCTGAAATTCTTCCGGCGCGGAGTCGACTGCTGCGGGTTCTCCCTCAGGTTTGAGCGGCTTCGGTTTTGACGCGTCTTCGGGGAGTTCCTTCGCCGCGTGCGGATCGGGGTGGCCGAGCGAGATGCGCGGTCCGCCGTCACTGGATGCGTTCGGTTCGTCGTGCGCGGGATCAGCATCTTCAATTTTCTTCGGCGACTTGGGGGGAATGGTGCGCGGCGTTCGCGCGTCGAGCTCGAGTGGCTTGCCATCGGCCGGTTTCAGCGGCGCGGGCTCGATCGATTTCGCACCGTCCGTCGATTTCTCATCCGCGTGGTCGCTCGTCTCGGAATCAAACGCCGCCGGATCCGGCTGTGGATCGGCGATCGGAACGGCTGCCGGCTCCGGCGATTCGATTTTCGGCGCGGAGTTCGATTTTGGTCCGAGCGACGGCCCGAGATCATTCACCGGTTCTTCGGCGGCTGCGGTCTTCTTCGGCCTGGCTTCGGCGGCCGGTTTCGCATCGCCGAACGGATCGATTTCCTCGGCGACCGCCGGAGAGCCGGTGTTGTCGGCCGGCGGTTCGAGCTTGGGCTCGTCGGCTTTGTGTTCGGACTCTTCGAGCTTTGGATCTTCTTTCACAGCGGGAGCGGACTGAATTTCCTGTTCCGGTTCCGACCCCACGGAGGGATCGAGAAGGCGCGGACCGGCACCCTCTTTCCGGGCCGGCTGTGGTTCGGCGTTCGCGTCGGCGGGTTCCGTCTGCGCGCCCTCCGCTTCATGACCGGTGGCCTTGATTGCGGCATTGGGGGCATGCTGATCGCCGACTTGTGCCGCTGCTGGCGTTGCCGATTCCCTGGCCGACTCCCCTGCAAACGGATCGTCATCGAGTGACTTCGGCGCGGCGGCCGCAGGGACTTTCGCCTTCGTCAATTCCCGGGCGGGATCGCCTTCCGCATCGTCAAGAAGACCAGGCGCTTTTGCGGGCTGAGCCGTCGCATCTGCGGGTTTGCGGAAATCGAGGCCGGAGCTTTGAAATGCATCGGCTCCGTCGTGCTTGTGATCGGCATGGTCGTGCCCGGCATGCTCGTGACCGGCATGTTCTTCGGCCGGCTCCTCTTGCGGATCGTGCACGGAATCGGGTTCGGTTTGCGCATCGGGAGCTGCTGAGGCTTGTTCTGTCTCGGACTCCGTTCCGCTCTCGGCGACCGGGCGCGAAATCCCGGACTGCGCCTGGAGCATCACCAGCGCTCCAATTGCAACAACGCCAACTAATGCGGAGAGCTTCCAGATCGCATTCTTCATGGGAGTCCTTTCCCAACCGACCGCACATTTTCGCCGCGACGCCCCCGAACGGGTCCCGGCTTCTCTTTTTCATTCCGAATAAATGACAGCAGACAGCGCGCGGTTTTCTCCGGCGCCGACGAAGGCCGCCCCTTCTGAAAAGCCGGAGATAAATAGCAAATTGCGGGATTCAGGGAAAGATGAGTCTTTTCCCGGAGGAAACAGGCAAAAACGGCCGGAAGGGAGCCCTTTCAGCTTGTTGGAGTGCTTCTGCGCGTTTCGCGACTCGATGGTCGATGGGCGCCGACAGGACTCAAACGTGTCTGCGGCGGGTGAGGCGGGCGTGGACAATGAGCTGCGGCACAATCAGTGCACCGACCACCGTGACCGCGAGCCAGAACGGCGCGCGGGGTGTGAACCAGGCTCCCGCGAGCCCTCCGCAGAGTGACCCCGCTGCAAGCCCGAATGCGAGTGTCGCTTCGTGGATCCCGGTCGCGCGTCCCTTCACATGCTCGGCGCTCCCGGTCGTCGTGTAATACAAACTCGCGAAATAGTTGCAGCCGATGAGGGTCGAAAGCGAGGCCAGCCCGAGCGTCAGCAACGGGACGCTCTTCGCGACTGCGAGCAACGTCAGTCCCCCGCAGGCGAGCGACTGCACCGTCATCACCGTTGCGAGTCGATGCCGCCAGAAGGTCGTGAGATGCATCGCGATGAATGTTGCGAGAATGACCGCGCGGCTCCCGGCGAGCATCGCACCGTGCGTCTCGGCGGGAATGTCGAGGCTGACCGCCAGTCTTGGAAAATGATAGAGCACGATACTGTACGAAAACGTCCCGCCGAAATTCGCAATCCAGGCGACCCGCGCGAAGATCGCGGAGCGCGCACGCTCCACTTCCTCACCTTCCAGCAATTGGGAAGCTGGACTGATCACCGTCGATCGGGCCGCAGGGGTCACGAACAGGAGCAAGGCAATCAATCCGGTTGCGCCCATTCCCACGAATAGTGGCGCACTGGCTCCGTAATTCTGATAAAGCCAGCCCGCCGTCTGCTGACCACAGATCACGCCGAGATTGAACGCGACACAGAAAATCAGAAACGCTCTGCTCGCGAACTTGCCGTAGAGCCCCTGACTCAGCCACGCGATCACCGGCGGATAGATCATGCCGACCGCCGCTCCCCCCAGAGTGAACGCAGCCATTGCCCCCCAGTGATCGACCGCGAGTTGGGAGACAGTCAGCAGGCTCACGAAGAGCATCGCCGCACCCGCGAATGCCACGACGCGCCGGCCGAACCGATCGGAGAGGTATCCCGAGACCGGATTGCAGAGCGTGCTCGCCATCGCGAAGCTCGCCCCGACGAGCCCGACCTGCAGCGGCGCGGTCCGCAGCTCGGCCAGTCCGCGCGTTACGGTAAAGACCAGCTGATTCGCAGTGAAGTCGGTAAGCCACGAGACGAAGTAGAGCATGCGCGTGGAGCTGGAGTCCGGGTTCAGGTGACAGATTTCAGAAGCAAGATCTCTCCAGTACCACCACTGTTCACATTCCACTACTTCGGAAGAGCGCCGGCATCCGGAGTTCGCTTCTCCCCGATGATTCGCAGTTTGCCGTCGGGGGCGGTGCAGAGAATCTCGATGAGTCGATCGCCGTCGACATCAGCGACAATGGGTGAGCCGGGCGCTTCAATCTGCCAGAGGAGTGAACCGTCGCGCGATTGAACGGCGCGGAGCGTATTGTCGCGACCGGCGAACACGACTTCTTTCAATCCATCGCCGTTGACGTCCGCCGCGACGACGTCACCGGTCACGGGTGCAGAAATTGTCCATTTGCGCGCTCCGGTTTTTCCATCGAGGCAGACGACGTGGCCGTCGATCACCGGAACGATGACTTCGACGGCTCCGTCGCCGTCGAGATCCGCCACCGGTCCGTAGCCGTTCGAACCTTCGTCGAAATCATGCTTCTCGATCCAGAGCGGCGTGCCATCGACCTTGACCGCGGCATACGCGCCGCGCGATCGCTGTGCGGAGTTGAGATAGACATCGAGCCTGCCGTCGCCGTCGAGATCGGCAAGAGACGGCGAGGAGTACGCAACCCAGTGATTGAACAGCTTGGGACCCGGCAGATAGTTCGGGGGATGGATCGGCTTGCCCGTCTTTCCGTCAATGCTCGCGAAGAGTGTCCAGAACATCTGCACGATGTCGTCGCGGCCGTCGCCGTTGACGTCAGCCACCGCGGGAATGCCGCCGCCGAACGGCATCGCCGTTTCACTCGAGACGAGCCCGCGTTCATTCCAGACGAGTTCCCCGTTGCGGCCTGAAAGGACGAACCCCTCGTTCGTCACACGTCCGCGACGATGAACATCGACGTAAACGTCAAGATGTTGCGCGTTGCCGCTGAAACGGCCGATGGTCCAGTAATTGATTCCCGCGGAAGGAGAACCCCACGGACAATGCTCGAAAGCGTATCGCCATTGAACTCGTCCATGGGCATCAGCACAGACGAGGCTTGCATTTCCACTCTTGTCTTCGGCTGCGAAAAGAACTTCGGGCAGGCCGTCGTTGTCGAGATCTGCGGACTGCACGCAGAGATTGCCGTTGGTCGAGTAGCCGGGGTGCGCGTTCATCCCTGCCCCCGCGATGCTCCAGACGACGTCCGGCTCAGCGCCTGGTTTGGAGTATCGCAGCGCATGAATTCTTCGGGCTGCATCCTGCACGACGACTTCATTGCACCCGTCGCGATCGAGATCGACCACGATCGGCATCGTGACGAACCCGGCGGGCTCTCCGAGCGCCGTTTCGGAGAGAACCTTTCCAGCAGAATCCACATCGACAAGAGTTCGGGAATCGAGGTCGCGAATCCTGGCGATGAACGGCCGCGCACCCTCGGGACCGGCGTGGACAAGATTCAGCCGATGCCCTTTCCGCTCGAAGGTCCAGGAATGGTCGCGCGTCTTGCACTTGTTGAGATCGATTGCAACGTAGCGGTCTTCAGAGACGCCTGGCGACGTTCGCTCGCCAGCAATCAACTCGTCGATGCTGTCGCCGTCAAGATCGACGGCCAGGAGGTCTTCTCGCCCGTTATCGGCGATCGTATCGAGCGATAACGGCACGTCAACGATAGTTGCGAGCGGCCGCACGCCGCGAAGAACCGCGCGATCACGCAGGCCGGAGGACGTCAAGTTCGCCACATGCAGGTCGCAGAACTCCGTCGGACGGATTTCTGAAGTCGGCGTGTAAACAATCTCGCGTCTCCTGTCGCCGTCGAGATCGCGGACAGACCACAGCCAGATGCCGGAAATGTCGTGTTGCAGCGAGCCGCTCTCGCAGCCGCGGACATGGAGATGCCAGCCCCCTGCAATTGTGGCATCCGAGAACATGCAGAGAATCTCTTCCTTGCCGTCGCCGTCAAAATCGCCGATCGGGTTCGGTCCCAGCCGCATCGCGCGCTCGCGGCCGTTCGGGAGCGGAATGTTCGGCTCGACGTATTTGTGCCCCCAGACGTGTTGCCACTTACCATCCGAGAAACGAATGCCGTCGACATGCGGCATGAAATCGCTGATGACGAAGAGATCCTTGTGCGTCGAGTTCTCGCGCGGCCGCGACGTGAGCACACCGTAATTTCGTCCCGTCTCCCACGGCACTTCCGCTTCGAGCTGACCGGACCGGCCGCTGAAGATCTGCACGCGGTAGTGCGGCGCGGTGACGACCTCCATCTCGCCGTCGCCGTCGACATCGTCAAAGATAATTGTCGGCGAGTAGTAGTCCTTGATCGGTCCCGTGGTCCAGGCAAGCTCACCCAGCTTGGAACCGCGATGAAACGAGAAGCAGCGGCACTCCCCTTCTCCGTTATCCATCCGGTGAGTGAGCACGACGACCTGTGTGCCGGGCCGTTCGGGAAACAGCCTGACAACGCGCACCGTTTCGCCAAGCGGTCGCCCGGCCACGTTGATGCGACTGAGCTCCGTTCCGTTCTCGTCCTGCACGACGAATGAGGTCGGCTCAATCCGAAATCGCTCGCGGCGTCCATCGCCATCCAGATCGACGAGCCCGTCATCGCTCCGTTTGTGCGTCGCAAACGGCTGATAAGAAGTGCCGAGATACTTTTCCCAGAGAATGGCCGGCGTGCGAATCTTCCCCTTCGCAGTGGTTGAACCGGTCAAGTGAGGGTCGTGCCGATACATCGGCCAATCGGCCTCGCCGGCCAGGCAGAGCGTTCCCACGTTCAGAACAACGAAGGTTGCGGAGCAGAGCAAAGCGATGAACCGAACCATCCCTTCGGCCCAGCGCCGATGACACTTCGGCAACCGGGCGCTTCGTTCTGCATCGCGAACCCGACGAGAGATCATGGTGACGACCAGCCGGGAAGCGATATCGTCGAGCGGTAATTCGATTCGTTCCAGTGCGGGTTGCGCGTCGGTTTGTAGATCCTTCCGGCAAGCGGCCCGTCATCCTGCGTGTAAACCCATAGTTCGTAGGGATCCCAGACGACAACTTCATCGCGGCTATCGCCGGTGAGATCCATCACCGCATAGCACATGTCGGGATGACCATCCGCCGGGAACCTCACGACGCGTCGGCCATGTCCGTCGAACATCCCGCCATCTTCCGGGTTCGCGGAAAGAATGAAAAACTCTTCGCTCTTCCCGGTCCAGTTGACCGGGAGGCAGGGGCTGCCGTGCTGACACGGCTCGAAGTCGTGGTAGATGTCGCCGTTTGCGTCACAGAAATGGATGATCCCCTGGTTCCCCCAGAAATTCATCGTCACGAACTCCAGCCCGGGAAGATCGTCCCGGAAATTCGCGATGGCGAGATTCTGCGCGTGGCCGATGCGATGATGCTTCAGAATTTCGCCGCGCAAGTTCATCACGAGGATTCCCTCGTCGCTCGCAACCGAAACGATTTTGAGATCGTCGGGCTTCTCGGGATTGAGCGGCGCGATCGCCACCGCGTCGGCGTGATCGCGGATTTGCTTTTCAACCGTCCAGAGCCTGGTGCCGTCGTCATCGAAGAGCGTGTAACCTGCCAGCAACTCTTCCTTGCCGTCGCCGTCGATGTCGCGTGCGTAGGGGTAATGGCCGGTATTACAGGTGGCATGCCACAACGGCTTCAGTTCCGGGTCAAACGTCCAGACGTGGTGATACCGATCTTTGAGAACAATATCGGCGGCGCGCCCGCGTCCGCGAAGGTCGCACAGTAGCATCGAATCGCCGAGCACTCGCGGGAACTTGGAATCGGGGAATTTCGGGTACTCGGGACCGACTGGAATGGGGAGCGACGGCGGCGTGGGAGCGGAGATCTTCGACTTGCCGGTGCGGCCGTCGGCAATGACAAGCTGCTGTCCCATCGCGTAGACGACCTCGTTGCTGCCGTTGCCGTCCATATCCTGAATCTGAAACGCAACGTCGTTCGTGAGGTGATTCTTCCACTGATCGGGCTCGCCGATCTGCCAGAGAATCTGGCCGTCGAGGTTGAGAGCCGTCAGACACGAGAGTTCGCTGAAGCGATCTTTGGGACCATTGTGCCGCACCTGGCCGATCAGCACGTCGGTCCGGCCATCCCCGTCGAGATCGCCGAAGCGAAGATTGCGTCCTACCCCGAAGCCTTCGGTAGAAAAGCGCTTCCAGAGTTTGAGATTCGGATTTGCGGCTTGCAGCTTTTGCTCAGCTCCGATTCGTGCCGCGATTGCGACACGAATCTGTTGCGCAGTCTCCGGGCCCGTTGAGACGTGAACCGATTGGTAGCGCGCGGGAACATCGCTGAGAAAACCGATCTTGCCGGCCGCGTAAGTTTCATCGTGCGCTCGCAGCGTCTCGCTGCCGCGGAAGTGCACCGAGATGTCGCCATTATTCAGTTCGACATGCGCTTCAAGCGGATCACCGGCTTTCCAGCCAAACGGCGCTTTCGCAAGGACCTTTTCGAACGGTTTGCGGAAATCCGTCTCGTGTCGGACGAGTTTGAGGATCATTTCCTTGCCATGGACGCCGAAAAAGTAGTAGCAGCGGTCGTTGCGATAGTGGAACAGCACGCCGCACTGTCCCGACTCTGATTCCGGCACGAAGGTGACGTCGAGCGTGTAGTCGCGCCATTCCGGCTCGCCGGTAATGACGATGGGATGCGTATGCTTGAACGTCGTGTTGTGGAACGTCTGCGCGAGCGACCGCCCGCCATCCGTCTCGATGATCCGCCACGCGCGCTGATAGGCGACCGATGATGAGAAGGTCGAAACCGACCAGCCGTTTCGAGCCGCCGCCG
>JBFWWA010000151.1:0-9057 GCA_050246455.1 Planctomycetaceae bacterium | reverse complement strand
TTGTTCGTGCCATTTGCTCAGGGTTCTATGGGACCGAACACGAGGGTGTGTTGTACAGACTCAAGTACGGACATACGCAAGTTGATTTCAATACATATGATCCAATGGAGGCGCATTGGAAGACGCATGGTGCGCCAGATGCCTATTTGGAAAAGCGGCTGAATACTGGGGGCAGAGAAACGCTGTTTGACGGGATCACCAATCCGAATGTATTCACAGTGTCCGCATATAGCACCCAAGTTAATCCCAAGAAAGTTGTAGATGAAATCGCGTTCTGCCTGAGTCTTCAACCGTATGACGGCACGATCGCGTCTCGCCCAATGAATACCGCATTCATTGCGGTTCGATTCAATGACGAGGGGTTGCTGCTTGCGGGCAAATTGAAAGAAGTCCTAAAAGAAATCAATGTTGATGCAGAGACGGGCGAAGAATTCGTCGGCGATGCGATTCCACCAAAAATCAAACGAATGATTGATGAAAAACACATCTTCATCGCCATCATTGTTCCGCAAGAAGACAAATCGTGGGTATTGAGTGAGTGCGTCTACGCCGAGTCGAATGGCAAAACGGCAATAATCTTGGACCAGCACGGAACAAGTTTTAACCCCGGCATTTTAGGGAAAGACAAGGAAACCATTCCATTTGCTGCCGGGCACATGATGGACGAAATTCACAAAGTACTCCACAAGATCAAGAAAATGCGCGGGGAAACATAGGTTAGCTAGGAAAAGCTTTATGCCACGGAACTGGCGGTTTCAGCCACACGATGAATCGCAGGTCCGGCAGTTAAGCCGCGATCTGAAAATCTCCCCCCTAACCGCTCAAGTCCTCATTTCGCGGGGTTTCACTGCGAAAGAGGGAGCGGTCGGGTTTCTGCAGCCGCAGCTGAACGACCTGCTGGAACCGGATCTCCTTCCGGGCCTCGCCGATGCGGCCGATCGTATCGTCACGGCGGTGCGCGATAAACGCCGCATCACCATCTACGGCGACTACGACGTCGATGGCGTCACTGCGACGAGCATCTTGTGGCATTGCCTGCAACTCGCCGGCGCAACGGTCGACTACTACATTCCTTCGCGGCTCGAAGAAGGTTACGGAATCAACTGCGACGCGATCCGGCAGCTGCATCAGGAAGATCCGAAGAGGCTGCTTGTCAGCGTCGATTGCGGCATCACGTCGGTGAAGGAAGCGGCTCTCGCGCGAGAGCTCGGGCTCGATCTGCTCATTACCGATCATCATACGATGTGCGAGACGCTCCCGGATGCGGTCGGGCTCGTGCATCCGCGGCTGCCCGGAAGCGACTATCCGTTTCCGCATCTCTGCGGGGCGGGGGTTGCGTTCAAGCTCGCATGGGGAATCTGTCAGCGTCTCGGCGATGGCCGCAAAGCTTCCCCGCAGATGCGCGAGTTTCTGAAGAGCGCGGTGGGGCTTGCAGCCATCGGCACCGTGGCGGACGTCGTTCCGCTCCTGGGTGAGAACCGGATCATTGTCCGCTACGGATTGGCGACACTGCTCGAACGTTCGACGCCCGGCCTCAAGGCGCTGCTCAAAGTGGCGGGGCTTTCCTCGAACAAGACGCTCGATGCGGAAGACATCGGCTTTGGCATCGCGCCGCGAATCAACGCCGCCGGCCGTCTCGGGCAGGCGCGTCTTGCCGTCGAACTGCTGACGACCGATAACACCGCCCGCGCTGAAGCGCTCGCCGAGTACCTCGACCAGCTGAACAAGAATCGTCGCACGGTCGAACGGCGGATGCTCAAGCAGGCGAAGGAGATTGTCGCCGCGAACCCGGAATGGGAGTCGCACGGGGCGCTTGTCATCGCGAACGAAGAGTGGCATCCCGGCGTGATCGGCATTGTCGCGAACCGGGTAGCCGAGCATTTCCAGAAGCCGACGATTCTCATTGCGATGGAATCGCAATCGATGATCGGGCAGGGTTCGGGTCGAACCTTCGCCGGTTTCGATCTGCATGCAGCGCTCGCTGCGTGCGCGGAGCATCTGCAGTCGTTCGGCGGACACCAGGCGGCGGCGGGGCTCAAGATTGCGGCGGGCTGTATCGATGCGTTCCGTCTCGCATTCGCGGGGGCGGTCACACAAAGAAACAGCGAGGGAGGCCCGCGCGACGACGGAGCACTCGAGATCGACGCCGAGGTCCGGCTTGCCGACGTCACGCATCGCGCGGTGAATGAGCTCAACAAGCTCGGGCCGTTCGGCGAGCAGAACCGCAAGCCGGTCTTCGCCGCGACGCGCGTCGAGCTGGTCGAGCCGCCCCGAAAGATGGGGGAAGGGGATCGGCATCTTTCGCTCAAGGTGAAGCAGTACGGAACGGTGCTGCGTGCGGTGGCGTTCGGCCGGGGGGAATGGGCCGACGAAATTGCGGCGGCGCGCGGACCCCTCTCGATCAGCTTCGCACCCGGAATCAACCACTTCCGCGGACAGGAGAATGTCGAGCTGCAGCTCGTCGACTGGATCGCGGAATCCGCGCGGGACGGAGTTTCAAACGTTCAATCCTTCGAAGATGTGGCAGCGCGATGAGTCCATCGAATGAGCAGGCCGGGCTGCGCCGGCAGCTCGAAGCGCACGGGATCACCGACCTTCGGGTGCTCGACGTCATGGAGCAGACGCGCCGCGATCTTTTTGTTCCCGAAGAGCTTCGCGCCCAGGCATTCGACGACTGCGCACTGCCGATCGGGGCCGGCCAGACGATCAGCCAGCCGTACATTGTCGCACTCATGACGCAATCGCTCGAGCTCGAGGGAAGCGAGCATGTACTGGAGATCGGAACGGGAAGCGGGTATCAGACCGCAGTCCTTGCGCAGCTCTGCCGGGACGTTGTCACGGTCGAACGTCTCGAGGAACTGGCGAAGCGCGCGCGGAGTCTCCTGGCGCAGCTCGATATCGAGAACGTCCTGTATCGATTCGGCGATGGAACGCTCGGCTGTCCCGAGTTCGCCCCGTACGACGGAATTCTCGACACCGCCGCGGCCCCCGAGATTCCCGAGCCGTTGTTTCGACAATTGAAGCCCGGGGGGCGAATGATCATCCCCGTTGGCGAAGAGCGGCGTCAGAAGCTGCTGGCGGTCGAGAACCGGGGGGGCGACGTTTTCGCCCGCGACATCTGCGATTGCAGCTTTGTCAAACTGATCGGCGCCGCTGGGTGGGCTGTCGGGTGAAGCGCCGATAATGCCCGTTGCTCTTGTCGGGTGGGCTCTGCCCACCCTATGGGCTGAGTATGCGGGGAAAGCAGGCCGGGTCCGAAAAACTCGCCGGAATATCCGCTCCGGAATTGCAGACTCTCCCCAAGTTCAAGAGAATTCCCCCACGCTTGCCGCATCGCGAACGTAAGCACCCGGGGCATTCCGCCGATTGAGGTCGTTGCATGGCGCTACTTCTTCAGAATGTGAAAAAAAGCTACCGCGAGCCGGACGGGAAACTGCTACCGGTGCTCGACGTCGAGCGGTTTCAGCTCGCCGACGCCGAACAGGTCGTGCTTGTCGGTTCGAGCGGCGGGGGGAAGACGACGCTGCTCAATGTCATTGCCGGGATCAGCGCGCCCGACAGCGGCTCGGTAACCATCGACGGGCTCGATATCACACGGCTTCCCGAACCGTCGCGCGATCGGTTCCGGGCCGAGCGGATCGGCTTCGTGTTTCAGACGTTCAATCTGCTGCCGGCGTTTTCGGCGCTCGAGAATGTGCTGCTCGGAATGAGTTTCTCCGGTAAAAAGTCGGAACGGTCGCGTGCCAAGGACTTGCTCGACCGGGTCGGGCTCTCGCATCGCCTCACTCATCGACCGGGGCAACTTTCCGTGGGTGAGCAGCAGCGGGTTGCGGTGGCGCGGGCGCTCGCGAACAAGCCCTCGCTGCTTTTGGCCGACGAGCCGACGGCCAACGTCGACACCGCCAACCAGGACGTGATTCTCCGCCTGATCCGCGATGCCTGCACGGAGAACCGCGTTGCACTTCTGATGGTGACGCACTCGCCGGAGGTGGCGAAGCAGTTCGGCCGAGTCGAGAAGCTCGGCGAATTCAACAAGGCGGCGCAGCGCGCGTCAGCGGCGGTCTGATCTAGCGGGGAGCGATTGATGAATCTGGTGACGATTGCGTTCAAGAGCATCAAGCAGCGGGCGCTGGCCTCGTCGCTGACGGCGCTGAGCGTGGCGCTCGGCGTGATGCTGATGGTTTCGGTTCTCGTCATCTTCGGAATCGTCGAGAAGATCTTCACGCAGCGGACGATCGCGTATCATCTCATTGTCGGCCCGGCGCGCGGCAGCGACCTGCAGCTTGTGCTCAACGCCGTCTATCGTGTCGCCCCGCCTGTCGAAAATCTGCCGTGGCTCTATTACGAGGAAATCAAGAAAGATCCGCGCGTCGTTGCCGCCATTCCGCTGACGCTCGGCGATTTCACGGAACAGGGAAGCTTTCCGCTTGTTGGAACAATCCCGGAATACTTCGAGCATGAGTATGCACCCGGGGAAACGTTCCGCATCCGGGGGAACCCGTTTCAGACCTCGTTCGATGCGATCATCGGTGCGGAAGTCGCCCGGGTGAACAACTGGGACATCGGCTCGCAGTTCACGCTGGTGCACGGCGGCGCCGAGAGCGATCACGTCCACGACGAAAAATTCACGGTGAAGGCGGTCCTGGAAGCGACCGGCACGCCGAACGACAAGACGGTCTTCATTCACTTGAGCGGCTTCTTCGCGATTGCGGGGCACGACAAGCCGTTCGATCAGGCCGTGAAACGCTGGCGCGACTTCAACGGTCTTCCGGTCGACGACGCTTCAATCGCCGCCGATGTGAAGGAGTGGCGAAAAAAATACGGACTTCCCGAGGTCGAAGTCAAAGTGCCGGGGCATGAAGGGCACAGCCATGAGCCCGTCACCGACATTCAGAAGGAAGTGACGGCGATCTTTCTGGAGATGAAGAACGACCAGTCGGCCCTGCTCTTTTCGAGTGAGCTGAAGAAGGGTTACAAGGCGCAGGCAATCAATCCGATCTTCCCGATGCGCCGCCTGATGCAGCAGGTTGTCGGCAACGTTCGGACCGCGCTTGTCGTCCTCACCGGACTGATCATCATCGTCTCCGGCGTCAGCATCTTCGTGAGCATCTACAACTCGATGGCCGACCGTAGGAAGGAAATTGCGATCATGCGTGCCCTCGGCGCGCAGCGCGCGACTGTCTTCTCGATCATTCTTACCGAGTCGATCCTGCTCTGCTTCGGCGGCGGATTGCTGGGAATGCTCCTCGGGCACGGGCTCGTTTTCCTGGCCGGGCCGATCGTGCAGGAGAAGAGCGGATTGCTGATCAATCCGTATGCCTTCGAGCCGTTGGAGCTCGTCCTGCTGCCCATTTTGATCGTGCTGGCTTCCCTCGTCGGCATCGTTCCCGGCCTTACCGCGTATCGCACCGACGTCGCGCGCACGCTCGCCGATTGAACGGAGAAGGGAACGATACCGGCGGCTTCAGGGAATGCGTTCCCCGCTTGCATGTTCGCAGAGCGGCCCGCGCGATCCAGAATGCCACTCTCGCAGCGAATTCGCATTCACGGTTTCGCCGGAGGTACGCTGCGGCTTCTAACTTCGTCGTCCGACGCGAAACCTTCGACATCGAAGTAGTAGTCCATGTTCAGCCAGAGGGCCCGCGCGTAACGGAAGAAGAAGAGCGGGAAGAGCACGAAGAATATGACGAACGGTGGAGTGAGCATTCCGTTCGACATTCCTGCTCCGAAATGGAGAGTGACGTAGGCGACGACGAGCACGAGCGCCGTCAGCCCGTAATTGAAGTAGGCTGCGCCGAGAAAATAACCCGGTGCGCGTTCGAACTTCATCGTGCAGTGGGGGCAGGCGTCGTGCATACGGAACCAGCCGGCAAAGAGCTTGCCGTTGCCGCAGCGCGGGCAGCGCAACGCGAGCGCACGGCCGATCAGTGTTCCAAACCGGCGTTCCTCGTTCCCGACTTCCATCTCCGCACTCTCCAGTTTCATTGTCGGCCGCATCAATCCTAACACATTAAATGCCAATGTGTTGCGGCGGTGCGGATTCGTGTGGCTCGATTCTCCAGCGTCTGGTATAGTCCCGACCCCATCTGAGACGCAAGCCGCCGCCATCCGATGTGCATCGGACACCGGCAGACGCGAATCGGTGCACTGCGGGCCGCAGAATCACCGGAACGAATTGCCGCCTCTTCAATTCGAGTCGCTGTTCAAGAAAGATCATTCCCATGCGGCGCGGACACCGCAATCGACCCATCTTCGGACTGGTGTTCTGGACGCTCGTGCTCGGTGGAACCTCACTGTACACGGCCTGGAAGTTCGAGTGGTTGTCTGTCGAATTCTCCGACTTGGTGGCAACACGCTCGACAGATGCCGGCGACGAGTCCGATGCCGCCGACGAACTCCCCGACCGAACGTCGGAAGATCTCAAGCGCGGTGTCGCCGTGGATTCGGCCGAATTCTCCGACCAGACCGAGCCCCCCGAAGAACCGGTTGCGGAAGTTCAGCTGGAACGCCGCGTTGCTGACTCGAATGCATCGGCACGGCTTCGCATGCTCCAGCAGCGGCAGCCGCTCGACGGCAGCAATGAGCCGCCGAGGCGATTGAGGCCCGAGACTTCGCCGCAGCTCCCGCTGACTCGATTTCCACAATCCGCCGAGCCGGCCGAGGCACAAACGGCCGCCGCTTCAGAGGCGACGGAACTCCCTCCGGCCGACAACGACGTTCGCGCAGCGGTCGCGCCGGCTTCCGTGACCCCCGCAGACGGCTCGAGCGTCATTCAGGCATCGAACGAAGAACCGCAGCTTCCTCCGGCCCGTCCCCTGTCGCAACAAAGCCAGGCGCTCGAACCGATTGAGAAGCTGCTCCAGGACGGCGACACGCTCGGCGCGCACCGCGAACTCTCGAAATTATACTGGGCCAAGCCGGATGCCCGTGCCGAGATCCTGCCGAAGATCGAGAAGACGGCGGAGATCATCTATTTCTCTCCGCAGCCACACTTCCTCGAACCGTATGTCGTGCAGCCCGAGGATCAGTTCGCGAAGTTTGCGAAGGCGTACAATGTTCCGTGGCAGTACCTCGCGCGCCTGAATCGCGTCGATCCGACCCGCATTCGGCCCGGGCAGAAGTTGAAAGTGATCCGCGGACCCTTCAGTGCCGTTGTCGATCTCAGCCGTTTTGAGCTCACGGTTCATGCGCACGGCTATTTCGTCCGCAGGTTCGAAGTTGGAATCGGCAAGCAGGGAACGTCGCCGGTCGGTAAATTCAAAGTTCTCGAGAAGGTCGTCAACCCTCAGTACACCGATCCCGAGGGACGCGTCGTCGACGCCGATGACCCGACCAATCCGCTGGGGGAGCGGTGGCTCGATCTGGGCGACGGATACGGAATTCACGGCACCATCGACCCGGAATCGATCGGCCGCGCCGAATCGCGCGGCTGCATCCGGCTCCAGAAGCAGGACGTCGAGGATGATTACGACCTTCTCGGCGTCGGTTCGGAAGTCGTCATTCGGCCATAATTGCGGCGGATGAAACGAACCTAGCGCGCCCGGCGGCGGCCGTTGGCATGCCCATTGGCGTGGCCGTTATTCCCTTTTTTCTTCCGCAGCACGAACACGACGTCTTCGGTCCGGGAATCGATCGTGATCGGCTCGTCCAGGTCGTAGCGGAAGTCGTAGAGTGCCGCGATCTCGAATTCGGGAACGCGCTCGAGGAGTGCAGTCATCTGCTTGCCGGTGTAGGTCCGGTAATCCATCGCGTCGGTGATTCGCATCGATTTCGTCGGCGTGTAGATGTCGAACGCCATGCCGACAACTTCGTTCCGCTTCTTCAAGTTGATGCTTGCTGACCACATTCGCGAGATGACCGCGAGGTTTCCGCGTCGCGCCGGCCACTCTTCCTCGTTGACCCGCTCGCCACGCGTCGGCGTGAGATGCAGACAGAGGATGTAAAGCCCGCCGACGTTCAGCGCTTCGGCCACGCAGCGGAGGTGATTCTCCGCCGTCTTCTCCGACGGCAGATGTCGGAAACTGTTGATAGGACAGTACGCGGCGTCGCACCTGGGGGAGAGCCGGAAGTCGGCCATATCCTGCACGACGGCGCTCCGAGGATGGCCGAAGCGGGCGAGCCGGTCGTTGCAGTACTGAATGGCGTTCTTGTTGAGATCGTTGCCGGCGACGGAATAGCCCGCATTTGCGAACTTGATCAATAACCTTCCAGTGCCGCAGGCAGGCTCGAAGACTCGCCGCACCGGCCGGAGCGAGTGCTTCCTGAAGCAGGCCTCGAGAAAATCAAATTCTGCTTTCCAGTCAGAACCGTAAACAAGATCATAATATTTCGGGAAGTCGTACAGGTGGGCGGCAATCGTTTCCGGCATGCGTTGAATTCTCTCCTCGTTTCTCTCAGCATACAGCCTGCCGCAAGATTTCTGAATGAAGCCGGCGCGGAATCCGATCGAGTATCAGAGCAATAAACTTCTGTTAGTGAACGAGGTACAGCATGTCGACCGCGCGGTCATTCAAGCAGGAGCTCGTCTCCGTCTTCGGGCAACCGGTTGCGGAGAATCCGACGCAAGCGATGATTGAAGCGGCGTTCGTGCATCACGGGCTCGCGTGGCGCTATCTCACGATCGAAGTGTCGCCGGATGGTCTCGCCGACGCGGTGCGCGGAATGCGCGCCATGAATTTCCGCGGCGGCAACCTCACCATTCCCCATAAAGTCGCGGTGATTCCCCACCTCGATCGGCTGACCGAAGCGGCGTCGCTCATGGGGGCGGTCAACTGCATCGTCCGCGAGGGGGATGAACTCGTGGGCGAGAACACCGACGGCAAGGGCTTCGTGCAGTCGCTTCGCGAAGTGACTGATCCTGCCGGAAAGAAAGTGGTGATGTTCGGAGCGGGTGGGGCGGCCCGGGCGATCGGTGTGGAAACCGCTCTTGCCGGTGCCGCAGATTTCACGATCGTCAACCGCTCGGCGGCGCGCGGCGAAGAACTCGCGAAGCTTCTCACCGAAAAGACGGGCGTCGCGAGCAAATTCGAAAAATGGATCAACAACTTCGCAATTCCC
>JBFWWA010000150.1:0-9089 GCA_050246455.1 Planctomycetaceae bacterium | reverse complement strand
TTCCTTGTCGCCGGGATTCCATCCGCCGAGAAACCACATCCGTCCGCGATGAACGACCGCACCGGCTCCGTCGCGCGGCGCGAAGGGAGCCTTTGCGGAAACCTGCTTCCATTCATACGCGGGGACTTCGGCCGTCGATGCGCTTGCGGTCTTTGGAGTCTCTGCAAAAAGGAGATCGAGCGCTTCGGCGATCCAGCCACTGTGCCAGTCGTGCTTGAACGCCGGTCCATCGCGGTAGATGTGCGGCGCGTGAAGCGAATCGAGCAGATCGTGCATCTGGTGATGATGCTCACGGAAGCCGCCGTATCCGGTGAGGATCAGCCGCGGCTCCTTTCCAAGATTCGCTGCGCGCGAGCGGACGGCGTCCGGGAGTCGATACTTCTCGAACGTTTCCTGATCCGCGAAAACATCCTGCGTGCCGTAGCGGTCGCAGTTCGGCATCATCATCGGCGAATCCCACGCCGCAGCGCGGCCGAACCGTTCCGGATGCCGCAGAAGCAGGCTCCATGCACCCCAGCCCGACTTGCTGAAACCGACGAGGTGATGGTCTTTTCGCTGGCTCGAGACCGGGTAGGTCTTTTCGATGAAGGGGAGCACAACCTCCAGGAAATACGTCTCCTGGCGAACCTTGGCATCGGTGGGATGATCGCCGTACCAGGGCCATTGCTGGAACGACGGCGCGACGTAAACCGCGCGGTGTTTATTGTGCAGGTTGCGCTTGCGGACCTCGATCAGGCCGTCGCCGAACTTGTTCCGCCCCCGCGCTTCGACGGGAAGAACGTAGACGACCGGAAGCTTTGCTCCCGCCTCGAGCTGATCGGGAAGCAGCACGCGAATGTCGGTCTCGCCCGGCTGGTAGGGAGAGACGACGGCGTGCTGAATCAATCCGTCAGCATCTTTTATGGCCGGAGAGATCGTGACGGCGTCGGCTGCCGGAAGTGTTGAACTGAGCAATGCCACGAGCGCGATTCCAGCGACGGAATGAATGCGTCGGAGTTCCAGAATCATCCTCGTTTCTCTTCTGAGCGAGGCTCAACTCAGGCAATCACGTCGTGCACCACATGCCCCGCAACGTCGGTAAGACGGAAATTCCGTCCCGCGTACTGGTACGTGAGCTGTTCGTGGTTGAGGCCGAGCAGGTGGAGCACCGTGGCGTGCAGGTCATGCATGTGGACGCGGTTCTCGACCGCCTGGTGGCCGTAGTCGTCGGTCTGGCCATAGGCGATGCCGGGCTTCACACCTCCGCCGGCGAGCCAGATCGAGAACCCGTCGGGGTTGTGATCGCGCCCCGTGCCGTTGTTCTGGGCGTAAGGTGTGCGGCCGAACTCGCCTCCCCACCAGACCAGCGTATCTTCGAGCAGGCCGCGGCGCTTCAGATCGGCGAGCAACCCGGCGATCGGCTTGTCGACGGCGCGGGCATGGTCGGCGTGCTTCGGCATGTTCGAGTGCTGATCCCAAGCCGGGTTCGCAGTGTTGTCGGCGTAGTTGACCTGCACGTAGCGAACCCCCGACTCGACGAGCCGGCGGGCCATGAGGCACTGTCGGCCGAAGTTGTCGGTCTCTTTTTCTCCGACTCCGTAAAGATCCAGCGTCTCGCGCGTTTCCGATTCGACATTGAGAATCGGCGGCGCTGCCGATTGCATGCGGTACGCGAGCTCATAGGAACTTGCGACCGCTTCGAGCTCGGCGTCGGCCGGCCGCGTGCGCATCTGCTCGGCATTGACCGAGCGGATCAGATCGAGCCGGGCGCGCTGTTCGTTCGAGCTGAACTCTTCGTTGACGAGATCGCGGATGCGCGCCTTGGACGCGGGAATGCCGGCCCGGCCGATGGCGGTTCCCTGGTAGCGGCTCGGAAGAAACGCATTGCCGTAGTTTCGCGGCCCGCCGTTCCCCATCGCCGGAGCGATCGATACGAAACCGGGAAGATTCCGGTTCTCGGTCCCGAGCCCGTAGGAAACCCAGGCCCCCATCGACGGTCGGACAAGATTCGTCGCGCCGGTGTGAAGAAACAACGTTGCCGGGCCGTGTGCGACTCCCTCGGTGTGCATGCTGCGGATGACGCAGAGATCATCGGTGTGGGCGGCCATGTGCGGGAACAGCGACGAGACATGCAGCCCCGACTCGCCATGCTGCCGGAATCGCCACAAGGGCTTCATCACGCGATGTTCGATTACCTTGCCGGTCTTCGCGAGGACGCGCGCGTCGCTGAACGGTCGCGACTTGCCGTGATCCTGGATGAGCAGCGGCTTGTAGTCGAACGAATCGACATGACTGACACCGCCGGCCATGAAGAGAAAGATGACTCGCTTGGCCCGGGCGGGAATGTGCGAGATCGGTTTTGGCAGCGCAGCACGCGTCGGATTCGCGAGGAGTTGCTTAGCGGCCGATTCCTGCGCCATCGCCGCAAGCGCGAGATATCCGAACCCGCACGCCGTCCCTTTGAGGGCGTCGCGTCGTGAGCAGCAATTCTGTTCGTGCAGGCTCATGTCCATGATTCTAACCGCTATGTTCCAGAGAATCCCCAGGGAAACGGGAACTTGATTTCCGCGGCGGAAAACTACTCCAGATACCGGAATTCCACGCTCGCAAAAAGCGCCTGATACAGACGTTCCCAGCGTTCGGACGCAGCGGCCGCGGGACTGGTCGCCGCTGCCCGGGTCAATGCGTCGCCGATCGCTTTCCGTTCTCGATCGTTCGGTGAGCGGCCGAGAGTGGTGCGGTACGCTATTTCGATCCGTTCGATGTCCGAGAGTTCAGGGATCGCCGCGAGATTCTTTCCGGCGTGCCGCGCCTGTTCGATTACGAATCCGCCGTTCATGAGCACGAGCGCCTGCGACGCGGTCGTGCTCGCATTCCGCGCGCCGACCGGCTGGTTGGGATCGGAAAAATCGAACGCCTCAAAAATCTCCGGGAGACGGTTCCGCAGCACCGGCGTGTAGACGCTGCGGCGCACGTCGTCGAAGACGTAATCGTACTCTTTGCTCGGCTCGTCCTTCTTCGAACGCGCGAGACCTCGGATCGTCGGTCCGCCGATCGTCGTATCGAGCCGAGCGCTCGCGACGAGCATTGCGTCACGCAAAGATTCGGCGGCAATCCGCTTCCGATTGGCGCGCCACAGGAGACGATTCTCAGGATCGATGGCAACCGCCTGCGGATTCTCCGCGTAAGACTGCGCGTAGGCGCGCGACAGCACGATTTCACGCACGAGCCGTTGCGTCGACCATTGGTTGCGAACCGCTTCGCCTGCCAGATGGTCGAGCAGTTCCGGATGCGACGGTCTTTCGCCGGCCGACCCGAAATTATCGACGGTTCGAACGAGTCCCGTTCCGAACAGATGATGCCAGACGCGATTCGCGAAGACGCGCGCCGTGAGGGGGTTCGTCCGATCGACAAGCCAGGCCGCCAGCTCGCGGCGTCCACTTTCCTTCTTTGAGGGGACGCGAGGAGTGCCGACGGTCGCGACCTGCAGGAATCCGCGCGGGACCACCGCTCCCTTGCTGTGCACGTTGCCGCGGATTCGAATCGTCTCGTCTTCAATCTTGGTCGCTTCGCGGACCGCCATCGCTGCGGGACGATACGGAGCGGCTTCCTTGAGTTTCGAAAGTCGGCTCTGCAACTGCTTGAGTTGCGCGGGATGGCTCGCGGCTGCGGATTCACCTGTCGGCGCTGCGGAACCACTGGTCGATGTCGTCGTCGGGGTCGACTTCAGATCCTCGATCTGTTTTTCAAACTTCGCGACCTCCCCCTCGTGTTCTTTCAGCGCAGCGGCGAGTTGAGGCTCGACTGGAAGCGCACGCTCGCTCCAGCGCGAGACGTTCTCATGCTGCAGCCAGTCGGTGCTGCGGAAGATTCCCGCCAGGGCGTAATAGTCGCGCGTCGGGACGGGATCGAACTTGTGATCGTGGCAGCGCGCACAGCCGAGCGTCATGCCGAGAACCGTGCGGCCAAGCGTGTCGAGCTGTTCATCGACCACGTCCATTTCGAGAGCGGACTTGTCCTGCTCTTCGTAATTGTGCGGGCCGAGGACCAGGAAGCCGGTGGCAATCAGCATCTCCGCCTGCTGCTCCTCGCTCGCGAACGGCAGGAGATCGCCGGCGATCTGTTCGGTGAGGAAGCGATCGAACGGCTTGTCGTCGTTGAACGACTGCACAACGTAGTCGCGGAAGCGCCACGCTTCGGGGAAGAGCATTGAGCGTCCCCCTCCGCTCGATTCGGCAAAGCGCGCCACATCGAGCCAGTGCCTTCCCCAGCATTCACCGAAATGGGGAGACGCAAGCAGCCGGTCAACAACGCGTTCGAACGCGTCGAGCGAATCGTCGCGAGTGAATTCGTCGAGCTCGGCCGGTGTCGGCGGAAGTCCGGTCAGGTCGAACGTGATGCGGCGAAGAAGGACTTCCTTCGACGCATCGGGAGACGGAGTCAACCCCTTCGCTTCGAGCGCTGCCAGAATGAAATGATCGATCGGGTTCCGTGGCCATTCCGTGTTGCGGACGGCGGGGGCCGGATGATTCGCCACCGGCTGGAATGCCCAGAAGCGGCGTCCCTCTTCGATGTTGATCGATGACGTTGACTGCGCTTTGGGTGCGGTCCGCGGATCAGGGGCTCCGATCCGGATCCATTGCTCGAAGTCCCGAATGACCGCGTCGGAAAGCTTCTGCTTCGGCGGCATCTCCAGCCCATCGTGCCGCAGCGCCTCGAGGAGCAGGCTTTCCTCTGTTTTTCCCGGGACGATGGAAGGACCGGAATCGCCCCCTTTCAGCAGACCATCGCGGCTTTCGAGATTGAGGCCCCCTTTGAGCGACTTCGATTTCGACGAATGACATTCGTAGCAATGTTCGAGCAGGACCGGACGAATCTTCCGTTCGAAGAACTCGATTCCGTTCGGTTCAGCCCCCTCCGCTGCGCGCACCGAACCGGCGAATCCCATCGCGAATGCGATCAGAGCGATTCGATGGAAGAGCGTGGAATTCATCGTGGAGCCGCTCAGGATGAAACCGGGGAGTCTGTCTCCAATTTACCATTCGCCCCGCAGGGAGAAAACCGCGATTCGTCCCGATGCATGGGCGAAATGACGTTCCATCGGCCCCGCATTCCGTTTTATCAGCCTGTTGCGCGAGAGAAATCGGACCCGTGGCCGGGCAACTGTGGTAACGGGATCAGTTGCTCCGTTCTCCGGCGGCGCGCCGGAAGCGTTCCCGCATGCGGCGTTCGTTCTCGGCCCGTTTCTCCGGCGAGCCCGGAAACGGCCCATCGGTCCAGCTCCAGATGGGGAAGCGGGTGTTGGCGGTCTTCATCGTTTCTTCGTTGTTGGTGAACGCGGCGATCACCAGGATCATGGCGAACGTCGCGAAGCTGAACGAAAGCCAGCGCTGCCAGGGAATCTCATCGGCAGTCGCGTCATCAACGATCACTTCCCTTTGCGGCCAGAAGAGCTCGAACGCAATTGTGAACAGCACCATCCCTCCAAACAGCCACCAGAAGACGGTGTGCATGTTGACGGTCGGCCGTCCCCCCGCGGCGATATTCTGCGCGCTGGTCGGTTCCCAGAGGTAAACGACGTTGACGTTCTGGAACAGAAGCATCGCCAGCGAAAGGGCGAGGACCGGGAACCAGGCCCAGCGCTGCCGGTCGCTCCGCCACAGGAAAAGCCAGAAGAGCGCCCCGACAATCGCCGCCACGCAGATCGCGTCGAGCATCGGCGCCACCTGCAGGGCATACGCTTCTGCGAGCGCTCTGTCAGTCACGCCGCCGCGCAGGAAGCTGTTCGTCCAGCTTTCGAGCTTTGCGTCCGGGTTGATCCGCAGCAATCGATGCAGCAGCGGAATGAATCCGAGGACGTAGAAAATGCTGAAGTTGCTCACCTGCGGCCAGCCTTCGCTGAGAGGCGGATCGGGAAGCCGTCGCCCGAGCATTCCGAACGTGAAGACGAGCCCTCCCCAGAAACCGCAGCTCACTTCCATCACGTTCCAGTGGTTGATGTCGAACGGCAAGTGCCGGATGGCATTCCCTTCCAGACGGCCGAGCGCCATGCCCAGTCCGAAGCCGATGAAGCCGAGCGACAGACCCTTCAACCCGACCCATTTCTTGTTGACGATCATCCAGCCGAGCAGTCCGATCATCTGCCCGGCGAAGTTGATCGAAAGATCGCTGCGCGGCGGGTTGATGTGAAAGCCGATGAGATGAACCACGACAAAGTAGGTGAGCCAGCCGGCTGCGAATGCGCTCATGACGCACGACAGAATCTCGCCGAGCTTCGGCCGCTCCTTCTCGAGGAGCAGTCCGAGCGCCGCGCCGCCGAAGCCTCCCCACGCTCCACCCTGCAGCACCAGAGTGAAGAAGCCGTAGCTGTAATTGATGAAGGTGTCGGCCTGGGCGTACCCGTGCAGAACGCCGTAGCTCATCATCCCGCCGATCGAGATGAAGAACGCGCCGCAGGCCCCCAGGAGCGGCATCCACGCCATTGCAGTGCGCTGGCCGGTGACGTAGGCGAACCCGAGTCCGAGGACCGCGCCTGGAAACATCGCGCCGAGGGAATGCCCGAAGTCCCCGCGGATTCCCCACGCCAGTCCGACTCCGAGCGCCACGAAGAGGGAGCGGACCAGCCGATCCCAGAGTTGCATCGGTTCGTTATGACCCATCATTCTCGCCACTGGATTTCATCGTTGGTGCCGTCTTTCAATCCAGCGTCCCACGCCGGGTGACCCTTTTCCAGCCAGTTTGGGGAATCCGCGGCAAGTCTGAAGGCCCGTTCAGTGAGATCGACCCCCAAACCCGAGGGGTTCGCATTTCACCCCTCGCGACGAATCACGCTACAATGCTCGACCACTTTCATCGTCCGCAACGAGAAACCCCCACGCGCCGGGAGCTTGATCGATGGCTGGGTTCGACCATACGACCGAGCGGGATGACTCCGCTCATTCCCCCGAAGCCGCTGCCCGGAACTCGCGCCGCGGACTGGCGCTGTTCGCCGTGTATCTGGTGCTGTACGGCGCGTTCGTGCTCACGAATGCTTTCGCCCCGGAACTGATGGAGCGGGCTCCGGCGGCCGGTGTTCCCCTGTCGATCTTCGCAGGCTTCGGGCTGATCGTCGCGGCGTTCGCGCTGGCGCTCATCTACGGCTGGCTTTGCCGCGACAACGCGGCGCAACCGGTCCGCAGCGGAGACGGCAATCGATGATCTACGAACTCCACCTCGACGCGGTTGCCATCTTCGGAGCGATCGTCGCGCTCACGCTCGGCATCAGCTTCTACTTCGGCAAGAAGGCGCGCTCCGCAAGCGGATTCTTCGCGGCCGGCGGCGGCATTCACTGGTTCGTCAACGGCATCGCTTTCGCGGGCGATTATCTCTCCGCGGCGTCGTTTCTCGGCATCTGCGGGATGATTGCGTTCTACGGCTATGACGGCTTCCTCTATTCCATCGGTTATCTCGCAGGCTGGATCGTCGCGCTCTTTGTGGTGGCCGAGCCGTTGCGCCGGATGGGGAAGTACACGTTTGCCGATGCGCTCGACAGCCAGTTCCATTCGCGCGGCATCAAACTGACGGCGGCGATCAGCACGCTGGCCGTCAGCTTGTTCTATCTCATCCCGCAGATGGTCGGCGCGGGTGTGCTCGTCACGCCGCTGTTCGGCCTGCCGCACTGGGTCGGCGTGGTCATGGTCGGTGCGACGGTGATTCTGATCGTCGTTACCGCAGGCATGGTGAGCACAACCTACGTGCAGTTTCTCAAAGGCTCTCTGCTCGTTCTCTTCAGCGCCATTCTCACCGTGATGATTCTCAATCGTGGCTTCGCCGTGCCGACCGGCGAGCAAGGGGAACTGTGGGCGAGTATTCCCGAGAAGGAACTCCTCGCAACGCCGGGCGTATCGGTCATTCCGGCCGACGGCGGCTGGGCCAACAAACACTATCTGCGGACGCAGAAAGAGGGGGAGCCGCCGATTGTGTGGCAGCGCATCGAAGCGCTCAACGAAGGGGGCGGGGCGATTCTCCGACGCGCGCAAACCGTTTCGGTGAAAAACGGCGTCAAGTACGTCAACGGCAGGCCGCAGGGGCACGGCGAAGGTCAGGGAGATCTCGATCCGGTCGGGCATATCAGCGAACTGCCCAACGGTGCGACGAGCACCGGGCCGGTCGGCCCTCTCGAATTCCTCCGCACGCTCCGGCAGAGCGAAGTTGTTCTGTGGTCGTCGGAGATCATCGCCGAGAAAGACGGATCGACAACGACCGTTTACTACCAGAAGCCGACGCGCGGCGCTGAAGTGCTGCGGCCGGGGAACTACCCGGAGTTCCGCGGAATCCGGGGCGAGAAACTTTCCGACAAGTTGAATTTCCTCTCGCTGATGCTCGCGCTCTTCTGCGGGACTGCTTCGCTGCCGCACATACTGATTCGTTATTACACGGTGAAGGATCAGGCGGCGGCGCGGAAGAGCACCATCGTGGGGATCGGGAGTATCGGGTTCTTTTACGTCCTCACGCTTTACCTCGGGCTGGGCGCGATGACGAGCGGGTCGCTCGACGTCACCAACAGCAACATGGCGGCACCGCTGCTTGCCCGCAGCTTCGGCCAATGGCTGTTCGCGGTGATCTCGGCGATCGCCTTCACGACGGTCCTCGGCACGGTAAGCGGATTGATCATTGCCGCGAGCGGTGCGGTCGTGCACGACCTGATGTCGAGCGTGATGCGGATCGAGATGGGGGACCACAGCAAGGTGCGCGTGGCGCGAATTGCATCGGTCGTCGTCGGCACTGTCGCGATCATTCTCGGAATTCTTTTCGAGAAGATGAACGTGAACTATCTCGTCGGCTGGGCATTCAGCGTGGCTGCTTCCGCGAATCTTCCCTCCCTTGTGATGCTTCTGTTCTGGAAAGGAACGACGAAGCAGGGGATTGCTTCCGCGATTTTCGTCGGCATGGTCAGTTCGCTTGTGTGGATTCTCCTGAGCGGCGACACGTACAAGAACGTCTACGGCTTACCGGCCGAGCAGGCCCTCGTCCCCTTCAGCCAGCCCGGCATCGTCACCATCCCGCTCGGCTTCGCGACGCTGGTGGTTGTTTCACTGCTGACCCGCGCAAACGGACGCGCGAAATTGGAA
>JBFWWA010000149.1:0-9124 GCA_050246455.1 Planctomycetaceae bacterium | reverse complement strand
CCAGTAGTTGTAGCGGGTCTGACCGGTGGAGGGGTTGACCGAGCTGTTCTCGAACTCGTCGAACTCGAAGACCGGCATCAGTTCTACGCAGTTCACGCCGAGCGATTTCAGGTACGGAATCTTTTCCCGAATGGCGGCGAACGTGCCGGGATGACGAACATTCGACGACGGATGTTTCGTAAAGCTGCGGACGTGCATCTCGTAGATCACGAGATCTTCGGCCGGAATCTCGAGAGTGCGGTCGTTCTCCCAGTCGAAATCTTCCTGGAGAATTCGCGCACGGTGCTGATACGGCACGTTGTAGTCGGGATGTGCACCCCAGACATCGCGGCCGCCGATCGCTTTCGCGTACGGATCGGTCAGCACGACCGATTTGTCGAACCGATGCCCGCTGCACGGGTCGAACGGCCCGTCAAGCCGGTAACCGTATTCGATATTCTCGTGATCGAGATCGAACACGGTCATCGCATAGACATCGCCGATGCGGAATTCGTCCGGAAACGGGATTTCGGCAAAGGGCTCCCTCGCCCCCTTCTCGAACAGCACGAGCATGCAAGAGCTGGCGTGCCGCGAGAAGACCGAGAAGTTCACACCCCCCGGCACGATAGTGGCGCCGAACGGTTGAGCCTTCCCGGCTCGCACGTTATGTCCCGCAATCACTCGGGTGGGGTAAGCGTCAACCCGCTGTAGCGCGGCTTGCTGATTCATCAGTCATCTGCTCCATCGCCTGGCTGAGCGAATCGGCCAGCAGGAAAAACGGCAGGAACCCGGTCATTTCCATCGTTTCACGCACGTCGTCCGACAGGCCGACGAGCGCGAGACGGCCCCCTTTAGCAGCCATTGTCCGATGTGCCAAGAGGAGCATCCGGAATCCGGCACTCGACATGTACCCGACCTTCGAAACTTCGAGCACGGCGGCCTGCGCCGTGGCGATCGTTTCCAGGATGCGGGCCTGCAGGCCGGTCACCGTCTGGCCGTCGATTTTTCCGTCAATCGTTGCGACCAGGACGTTCTCATTCAGTTGCGCCGTCAGTGTCGTGCTCATTCCGGCCTCACGTTCGAAGCGATGGTGACCTTCACCTTGACGCGATCAGCCGTGTCCGGCAGGCGAACGAACAGCTTGTTCGCGTCGTAGTCGTGGTGCGGCTTGCCGTCGATCGTCACGCTTTCAATGAAGATGCTGCCGACCGGCAGGATGTCCGGAGAGACGTGGAGGATTCCGTCCTTGAAGCTCTTCGGGTACGGCTTGAAGTAGAAGTCCATCGACTGGCCGGTGATCATCAGGTTCGTGTAAACCGCGCCGAGGTAGCACAGTTCCATCGAGTGATAACCCGACATCGAGTGGCTTCCCTTCATACGCTCGTTGCCGAGCAGATACGGGAGGCCGTTGGCGAGCGTGTTGAAGTAGACGCCGCCGTCGCCGTGATCGAGGAAGAAGGCGTTGTAGTACGCGGCCGCTTCGCGAGCGTGCTTCTGGTAGTCCGGGTCGCCGAGCGAACCGTACATGATGAGGTACGCGAGAATTGCCTGTTCCTGCTGCCACCACGCCTTGCGGTCATGCCAGACAAAGCGGTGCTGTTTCTCGCCCGGAGCGAGAGTCCGTTCGACGACGTCGTACCAGCCGCCACGCTGACGGTCGCTGCCGGCAGCCGGCATGAGGGCCGCAATCTTGCGGGCAAGCTTCTCGTATTTTTCCGACGGACGCGCGTGATGAATGCGCATCAGGTTCCACGCGATCTTCAAGTTGTGTCCGACAACGGCGCGGTTCTGCTGCCAGCCCCAGCTCTGGTCGTGGCTCCAGTCTTCATGGAACCGTTCCTGCACGAACGGGCTGTTCTGGTAGTCCGGGAAGCGATCCGCAATGGTGTCGGCGGTGTACGCGAGGAAGTCGAGGTACTTCTGATCGCCGGTCGCGAGGTAGAGATTGATCAGGTACGCCGGGGCATGGTCGCCGACCGAATTCCAGTTCTTGCGGGCACGGTTCGGACCGAGCGATTCAGCACGCGGGTCGAGCGTGACCGGGTCGATATGCGAGAAGTACCCCCCCTTCACATCGTCCTTGTAGAAGCGATCGAACAGGCGGACCGTGCTTTCGATATCGGCGAGGATTCTCGGATCGCCGGTGGCACGGAAGGTTTGAGTCGGGCCGGCGAGCGCGTAAATCTGCTCGTACATCGGGAGTGAGTCGTAGTCATCGCCGAACTCCGAGGTGAGCAGCTTCTGCTCGCGGGTTCCGGTGACCTGCACGCCGTGATACCAGTAGGTCAGATCTTCATCGGCGTCAAAGAACCGCATGTGGTCGCGGAGATACTGCGTGCCGCGCTCGGCTCCTTCAAGGAATGCATCTTCGCCGGTCAGAAGGAACGCCGATGCAAACCCGTAAACGAGACGCGAGATGGTGTCGGTCTCCTGGAGGAAGTCACCCTTCTTTCCTCCTTCGAGCTGCAGCACCGTGCGGTAGTTCTTGTAATCGATTTCTTCCTGCGGATGGTTGAACTGCCACTTCAAATAGGAGGTGGCGATCGAGTGGATCTGCTTCACCCACCAGTTCTGCTCTTCGTGACGGTATTTCTCGGGATGGCAGCCAGGAAAGACGAGCGCCTTGGCTTCGAACTTGTGCTTCGCGTTGCCGTCGAAATAGAAGACGCCGTAGGCATAAACAAACTGGCCGTCTTCTGACAGCAGTTCCGCCATCTGGCCGGTGGCGTCGATGTAACCTTCGCCGAGATTCTGCGTAATGCGGGCGAATGTGGTGGGATTCAGGAAGGCTTCGTAGAGCCGGCCGTCCGAAGTTTCGACGCTGAACGAACGCGCCGAGCGATTGAATCGGCGGACGTACCCGGCGACCGTGTCTGAAAAAGAGAAGTCCAGGTTGGTATTCGGCTCTGCCGAAAGTGTTTCGGACGACGGCTGGATTTCAAACGCGGTCGACATCGTCAAATTCCTGTGTGAACGGGTTGAACGGGGCAGGCCGAAGCCGTGGAAAGTCTATTTCGCAATTTTTTCAGGCAGGGGCGAGCGTGCGAGGAGTTGAAGAACCCGCCTCACTCGGCTGCGGATGTCTTAGATTGCGCGGTTTTTGCCGAGCGTGCCGGTTGACGCGGCGGTAGTCAGCTTGCCGTCGCCCGCCGGATCAAACAGACGGGACGGCCGCCACAACCGCTCCCAAAGTCCTGAAGCCGCGTCGGCCGTCCCCTGCTGATCCTGCGTGAGTGGAAGCTCATCGCACTGGCAGGGCTCCGCGGAAGTCCGGGATTCGAGTCCCAGCCATTTCGCGGCGCGCTGCACCATCGATCCCGGAACGATCGATCCGATCACGACCACGAAGAACACGAGGTCAAAGACGTCGAGCGCTTCGACCATATGCGGAGCACAGGTCTCCGCGCGGAGGACCGGAACCGTCGCCATGACGATCGGCACGGCTCCTCTCAAGCCGGACCATGAAATGAACAGCTTCTCTTTGAGATCGAACCGAAACGGCAGGAGGCAAAGAAACACAGCTATCGGGCGAGCGACAAACGCGAGCACGAGCGCAATCACGGTTCCGTGAAACGCAACCCGCGGAAGTTCGGAAGGATTGATCAGAAGTCCCAGCAACAGAAACATGGAAACCTGCGACAGCCACGCCAGAGACTCGTGAACGTGCAGCATCTGCTGACGGGCGGGCAGCGGCGTGTTGCCGACAATCATTCCGGCGAGATACGCCGCGAGGAATCCGCTGCCGCCGAGCATCGACGGCGTCCCGAATGCAATCAGCGCAAATCCGATGGCGAGCACGGGAATGAGCGCCGGCGTCGACAACGGAACATGTCGCAGAAGTGATCGGGCCGTCACGCCGAGCAGAATGCCGAAGGCGAGTCCGACAGTCAGCTGCTGCACGACTTGAAGTGCAAGCTCGCCGGGCGTTGCCCATTCGCCGAGCAGTTGGCTTGTCATTGCGAGCGTGAGAATGACTGCAACGGGATCGTTCAGACCGCTTTCAAGCTCCAGCGTGCGCGCGACGCGAAGCGGCAAGCGCACCCCATGCAGCAGGCTGAACACGGCGGAGGCATCTGTCGATGACACGATTGCGCCGACCAGACAGGCCTCCGTCCAGGGCAATCCGGCGAAGTTCGCGGCAAACGACACAATACCCGCAATGAGCAGCACGCCCACGGTTGCAAGAACCGATGCCGGCGCGACGACTTCCTTCAATCCCCGAACCGGAGTCTGCATTCCTCCTGCGAACAGGACGACCGCGAGAGCAAACGTGCCGACAATATGCGACAGCTCGAAGTTGCGGAATTCGATGCCGAGCGGGCCATCGCATCCGGCGAGCATTCCGACCGCAAGAAACAGGAGGGAGACCGGAACACCCAGACGCGTGCCGACTCGCGAAAGCAAACAGCTCACGGCCAGCAGGAAGCCTCCGGCCGACATCGTAATCGCCGTGAGTGTGGGGATATCCATTTCCATCGGATCGTCTTTGATCGGTCGTATCGAAACATCGGTCGGTCGCGTCACACCGACGCGAGCGATTCCTGAAGCTCTGCCGCGGGAGGATTGATCTGATCCACAAAACCCTGGCTGATCTCCACGATGTTGCCATCCGGGTCGCGCACCCAGACCGTCTTCCAGCCCGGAATGAATGCGTCGAACTCGAGCGGACCGAGCGTGGGCTCGGCATCGGCGCCGATCTCAGCGAGCGTCGCGGCGACGTCTTCAACCTGGAAGGCAAGGTGACGGATCCCCTGCCAGCCGTGGCCGTCTTTCTCGGGTGCGGCCACCGGCGCGCATTCAGTTGCGCGGAAGAGTTCGAGATAGACGTTCCCGGATTTCAGAAAGAGGATCTGATCCGCACCAAGGTCGATAACGCGCGCACGGCGGAAGCCGAAGTGCCGCGAATAGAATCGCTCGGTTGCCGCCATATCGCGGCAGTTGAGTGCAATGTGCGAAAATGCGATCGCGGTCATCAGATTGTGTCCTATCTCCAGGAGCTTTCGACGAACTGGTTTGTCTCGGCCGGGGCCTGCCGCCGCGACGACGGTGCCGTATTGCAGCATTCGGCGCCGGCAATCGTCACGCCGAAAAGGCTATCGCCGCTGGCCTCGGCTCGGATCAGGTCGGCCGCCTTCTCGCCGATCATGATGATCGCGGCGTTCGGATTCGCGCTCACGATCGTGGGCATGATCGATGCATCGGCCACGCGAAGGCCGGAAATGCCGTGCACGCGCAACTGCGGGTCGACGACCGCCATCCGGTCGTAACCCATCTTGCACGTCCCGACCGGATGCCAGATTGTCGACGCGTGGTTGCGGATGTATTCAATCAGCTCGGATTCACTCTTTGCTCGACCCGGCAATGCCTCGCCGGTCAGAAGGCGGGAGAACGCGCGCGTCTCGCTCAGCTCACGGCAAAGTCGAATCGCTTCCAGTTGCACGCGGACGTCGGCGTACGACTGCAGATAGTTCATGCAGATTTTCGGAGTTGCGAGCGGATCCGTCGAGCGGAGGCTGACCGACCCGACGCTCTGGGGACGGACGAGAATCGTGATGAACGTCACGCTTGCGTCGAGCTTCGGACAGTCGGGCGGAAGAAGCTGCGGAATGGTCGCGTTGAAATTGATCTGCAGATCGGGGGATGCGCCGCGCATCCCGGCACGGGTCCGCGTCAGCAAACCCGCTTCCGCGAGGAGATCGGGAACCGGTTGCGGGTCGCGGCAGGCGTGAACCTGCGGCATCAGAAGATGGTCCTGAAGATTTTGGCCGACACCCGGAAGATCCGCGTGAACGGTCAAGCCATGCTGCTTGAGCATCTCGGCATTTCCGATTCCCGACAGCATCAGGATGCGCGGCGAATCGAACGCACCGGCAGAGAGAACGACTTCGCGATCGGCCTGCACGCGGATCGGTCTTCCTTCGTGCAGATACTCCACGCCGACGCTGCGGCCCCCTTCGATGAGCAGACGCGTCACATGTGCACGAGTCCGAACAGTGAGATTCGGACTCCCCATGATCGGCTTCAGGTAGGCGACAGCGGTGCTGCAGCGTTAGCCGTCGCGCGTGATGCTGAACTGGTAATGTCCGACCGATTCGTGCGGGCAATCGACGTTGAAGTCCCACGCGGGACCACCGCGGAAGCCGAGTTCAAGCCCGGCCTGCACAAATGCCGACGCCGCGGGCGAAGGATTGTTGTAATCTACAACGCTGACCGGCCCATCCCCGCCGCGGAAGCGATTCTCGCCCCGGATGCAATTCTCCGAGCGACGGAAGTAGGGAAGGACGTCGTCGTACGCCCAGCCTTCGTTGCCGAGATAGTTCCAGTGATCAAAGTCGTAGCGGTGCCCGCGAATAAAGATCATCGCGTTTGTGGCGCTGGTGCCGCCGAGCGTCTTGCCGCGATTGCAGTTGATGCGACGGCCGTTGAGTCCCGGCTCCGGTTCGGTCTGGTACTGCCAGTCGACGTCCGAACCCATCAGCTTCACGAAGCCGCGCGGGTCATGGATATCCGCTTTGTCGTCGGGGCCACCTGCTTCCAGGAGGAGAACGCGGACGTTCGGGTCTTCCGTGAGGCGGTGGACGACGGCACAGCCGGCCGATCCGGCACCGATGACGATGTAATCGAAAGCGTCATGCCCGGTCATGGTTTCATTCCTGGTGAAGCGCAGGGGTTCGCGCTCAATCGAGAAGACAGAGAATTTCGCGACGCTTGTTCAAGCGTTCGCGGGCTGTGCGGCCGCGGCCGGCGCAGCCGGTCGCTGGTATTGAAACGGCGCCAACCGTCGATGATTCACAATCTGATGCTCGGTCTGACCGAACAGCAGGAATCGCGAATAGAACTCCGGAAGGGCCGGGCTGCCGTATTCGAGCATCGGGTACGGATAGGGTCCAACTCCCGGCATGATCGACTGGACGGCCGGCAGGCTGGCTTCGCTGAGCAACTGCATTTCATGGTCCGTCAAAGTGAAGTCGCAGGCGCCGAGATCTTCGCGAGCCTGCACAGCGGTGCGGGCCGAGAAGATTGGAATGCAGACAACCTTCTGCTGCATCAACCAGCGGAGCGACACCTGTGCGGGAGTCCGACCGACGGCATCGGCGATCTTCACCACTTCATCCATGATCTGGACATTGCGGCGCGTAATCTGATGCCAGAAGTGGCGACGCGACGGCTCGATCTCATCTTCCAGCCGCTTGAGTTCCGCGATTCCGCTCGGCTTGTTGTACTTGCCGGTGCACATTCCCCCGCCGAGAGGCGACCAGCAGACCAGCGCGATATCCATTTCGTGAGCGAACGGAAGGAATTCCGGCTCGCAGGAGCGTTCGGTAATGGCGTACTCGACCTGCGTTGCAACAAGCGGATTCCACCCCTGGAAATCCGCCATCGTGTTCGCCTTCGCGAGCCACCATGCCGGGAAGTTCGAGGCGCCGATGTAATTCACTTTTCCCTGGCGGACGAGGTCATCCAGCCCGCGCAGGATCTCGTCGATCGGTGTTGTGAAGTCGTAGATATGAATCCAGAGGTGATCGATGTACTCCGTTCCCATCCGCTTGAGCGACGCTTCAACTGAGCGGCGCATGTTCTTGCGGTGGTTGCCGTGTCCGTTCGGGTCATTCCCAGCAACGCCGCCGTCAAAGAGCGAGTACTTCGTTGCGACGACGAAGCGGTCCCGTTCCTTCCTGACGAACTCGCCGACAAACTGTTCCGACTGCCCTTCCTGGTATCGGTTCGAAGTGTCGATGAAGTTGCCGCCCGCTTCGGCGAAGGCGTCGAAGATGCGACGGCTCTCGTCATAATCCGAACCGATCGGCCCCCAGTTCGTTCCAAACGTGGCGCAGCCGAGACAGAGTTCCGAAACGCGAAGTCCACTGCGGCCAAGGAGACGGTATTTCATATCACTATGTCCAAATGACGAAAGTCTAATGACGATGTCGCCGTCCGGGCGGCGGACGTTATGAGGTCTGCGGCCTGTCAGGCGACAGTCCCATCCGGGTACTGGGTCATGCCGGCAAAGTGGATTGCGATCTTGCCGTCGCGGAGCACCCAGCTGTCGGCGAAACGCATGCGGGCTTCACCCTGCGCGGTGCTCATGCGGATCGACTCGACGACCATCAGGGTCTGCGGATTCTCCGTCTCGCCCCAGAAGGCGATTTCGGTCTGCAGATCCTCGATTCCCAGAATCCCCTGGAAGTGTTCGCGGAGCTCTTCGCGGCCGCGGAAGTAACGAGGACGCTTCTCGAAACTGCTGATCAGCACCGCGTCTTCGGTGTACTGATCGAGCAGCGCTTCGATGTTCTTCTCGAGAATGAGATGGATATGCTCTTCGTAAAGTCGTCCGAGTGCGGTATTCGGAACGTTCTTTGCGGCAGTCGCGGGGGCAAGTCCCATGAGTTGATTCCTGAAACAGGATGAAAGGCGAATTTGTGTGAGCCGTGGTAAACGGGATTCCCTCTCCGCGAAGCCAGGATCGGCCTACAGGCGGGCGGAATCGGCGTCGTAACGGAGTTCATCGACGGCATACGACACGATGACCGGCTTGCCGGTTTCGGCGCTGCGGGCGACATACCAGGTCTGATAAGCGTCCAGCTTGATGCGCTGGCTGCTGGCGGCGGGCGGATTCCAGATGCTCGCTTCCCAGTGAACGACGACCTTCACGTTGGCGCCGCCGGAAATGATCTCCGAGCGGACTTCTTTCACCGTGTGCACTTCGTCAAAGAAGACGCGGATCACGCGCTCGTACCAGCCCTCGAATTCCGCCTGAGTGCGAAGCGTCGCTTCCGGAAATTTCATCTCGAGTCCGTCTTCGGCCACCATCGGGAGGAGTTCCACAAGCGGCGCGTGCACGTCGAGCTTGCGATACCAGGCAGCGGCGAGAGCCGCGATTTCAGAAGAAGTCAGCGGAGCAGCTTCGGTCGCGACAATCATCATTCTCTCCTCGGGTGGTTGGAAACGCGCGAAAGTATAGGCCACAAATTCGCTGCCGCCCTTCAGTTTGGCATCGGGAGGGATTTCTGTGGGTGTCGCGCCGCCTGCAACGATTATTCCACTTGAATTCGCGTGCCCGTTGCCGGTGGACCCCTCGCCCCCACGCAAATTTCCTGAGCTATAGTTGCTCCGGTTTGGCCGGCCGCTCCTCTTGAATTCCGGC
>JBFWWA010000148.1:0-9144 GCA_050246455.1 Planctomycetaceae bacterium | reverse complement strand
CGCTCCACGCCCACGGCCGTGGTAAAGCAGAGGATAGGTGTAGTGAATGTTGAGCTCGGCCTGCAGCAGCGCAAGGCAGATTTTGATGTAAGGCTGCGGGTCGTCGGGGAGCTCGACGCCGATGAGATCGGTTTCAAAGGTCGTGAACTGCGCGAGCTTGAAGATCTCGCTTCCCCGCTCGTAGTTGTCGAGGACCAGACGGGCGATTGAAAAGTCGACCGAATCGACAATGCTGAGAGCCACCACGCGGAGGTCGTGTCGTTCCAGGTGACGGAGCAGCTCGTGCAGCGTGCCGACGCGGTTCTCCATGAAGACGCCGAACTGCCTGAGGCAAGGCCACGTCCGGCCGCGCATCGTGCTCGGATCGACGGATGAGCTTCCGCCACGGCTACTCGACATGCACGACGCCCTTCTTACCCTGCGAAATGACCGACCCGGACCTGCATTTCCGCCGCCAAGTCTTTATGGTATGTCACTTTATGATAAGTCGGCATACGCGTCAACTTGAGGAGTTTTCCGGGTGATCCGGACGTTTCTGTTTGATCTGGGAAATGTGCTGCTCCATTTTTCACATGACCGCATGTGTGAGCAGATCGGCGCGCTGTGCGGCCGGACCGGTCCGGATGTCCGGAAGCTGTTAATTGACAGCGGGCTGCAATGGGACTTCGAGCGGGGGCGTGTCTCGGACGTCGAATTCTGCCGTGGGCTCGGAGCGGCGGCGGGCTTTGGATTCGAACTCGAAGCCCTCAAGCATGCCGGCTCGAACATCTTCGTGCTCAATAAGCCGATGCTGCCGATCCTCGATGCACTGAAAGCGCGCGGGCACCGGCTGGTGCTGCTCTCGAACACGAGTGTTGCGCACTTCGAGTTCATTGAGCGCGAATACGATGTGCTGGAGCGGTTCGACGATTTCGTCCTCTCGTTTCGCGTCGGTTCGCTCAAGCCGGACGCGGCCATTTACCAGGCGGCGCTGGCAACCATCGACTGTGAACCGGCCGAGTGTTTCTATACGGACGACATTGCGGCGTATGTTGAAGCGGGGCGGACGTACGGGCTCCAGGCGGAGGTCTTTACCGATTCTGCGGCGCTTCTTGAGCAGCTTCGCGAGCGGAACATCGTCCTCGACTTTGCATCGCGCAAGCGTTGATCCGCGCGTCGTCCGTCGATTGACACTGTCATACGGCGGTTGTAGCTTACCGGTGAATCGCGGCCACCTCCGCGCAATCGATTCCAAATACGCATCTCCTAGATCGGAAGCATCGCCATGAAAGAACTCAGGTCTTGTGTTGCGGAAGTCCTCGGCACGTTCTTTCTCTGCTTCGCGGGCATTGCCGCCATCTGCAGCAATGCGCCGCCGATCGAAAGCGGTGCCGGCATCGTCGGTATCGCGCTGGCGCACGGCCTTGCCCTTTCGGTCGCCGTGAATGCATTCGGCGGCATCTCGGGAGCCCATTGCAACCCCGCGGTGACAAGCGCCTTCCTGGTGACGGGACGAATCAAACCGGCGCTCGGATTCGGATACATCGTCGCGCAATGTCTCGGCGCAACGATCGCTGCTTTTCTCTGCAAATCGATCTTTCCCGAGGAATCGGTGAAAGCTGTGAATCTCGGCATTCCCCTTCCTGGGACAAGTGCCGCGTGGGTCACGCCGAACGTGATTCTGGTGGTGGAAGCGATCCTCACCTTCCTGCTCGTGATGGCTGTGTTCGGGACGGCGGTCGACGAACGTGGGAAAGCGGTCAAGATCGGCGGGTTCGGCATCGGAATGACCGTCGCCTTCGACATCCTCGCCGGTGGAGCAATTACCGGTGCGTCGATGAACCCCGCCCGCTCGTTCGGTCCGGCATTGATTCAGGGGGATTTCAATCTCCACTGGTGCTACTGGGCCGGGCCGGTCGCCGGAGCGGTGCTGGCAGGGCTGATCTACCACCACTTCCTGCTCCAGGAAGACTGATTCCCGATCCGGTTGGGTGAACCCGGGGGTAACGCCTCAGGTTGCTTCGCCTGCGTTCGAGAATCGCCGATTTCCCGGCTGAGACAAGGGCTTGCCGTGGGTCGCATCCCCTCCCGATGCGCGCCGGGTGTGCTATTCTGGCAGCCTCTTTCCGGCATGGTATCCGCCGGGATGCGCGGTATTTTCTGTTCCCAGGTGGAGTGCTGAGCGACCGTGTCCTTGATTGTGCAAAAATTTGGTGGAACGAGTGTGGCGGACGCCGCGCGCATCCGGCACGCCGCCGGAAGAGCCGTCGCCGCGAAGCGGGCCGGGCATCAGGTGGTGATGGTCGTGAGCGCGCGCGGCCACAAAACGGACGAGCTGATCACGCTTGCGAGCGAAGTTTCCGGAGCGCCGCCGGCGCGCGAAATGGACATGCTTCTTGCAACGGGCGAGCAGGAATCGGTCGCGCTGATGTCGATGGCGATTCAGGACCTCGGCGAAAAAGCGGTAAGTCTTACCGGCGTGCAGATCGGAATCGTCACCGACTCGACGCACAGCAAGGCGCGCATTCAGAAGATCTCGACAGAGCGGATGCGGAAGGAGCTCGAAGCGGGGAAGATCGTGGTCGCCGCCGGCTTCCAGGGGGTCGACAACGACGCAAACATCACAACGCTCGGACGCGGCGGCAGCGACACGACCGCGACCGCCCTTGCAGCGGTGCTCCAGGCCGACGAATGCGAAATCTACACCGATGTGGAAGGGGTGTTCACGACCGACCCGCGGCTCGTGAAGGAAGCCCGCAAGACGGACCGCATCTCTTACGACGAAATGCTGGAGCTGGCGAGCCTCGGCGCCGGGGTGATGCATTCGCGCTCGATCGAATTTGCGAAGAAGTACCGAGTACCACTGCGCGTGCGGCCCGCCTATTCGACAGGCGACGGCACACTGATCGCCCCGATTAACGACGAGAACGCTCCGGTCGTCAGCGGCGTGGCACTTGCACGCAACGAGGCACGCGTCAGCCTGTGCGGAATTCCCGACCGTCCCGGCGTGATGAGCCTGATCTTCACGAAGATGTCGCAGCGCAGAATTCCGATCGACATGGTCGTGCAGGACATCGGCCACGACGGCGTGGCGGAGGTCTCTTTCACCGTTCCTCAAGACGACCTGGCGGACACGCTCACAGCCGCGGAAGAAGCGGTGGCCGAGCTCGGCGCAGGGAGCGTGCAGCACGGCACGAACGTCGCGAAGGTTTCCGTCGTCGGCATCGGGATGCGCAGCCATACCGGCGTTGCGGCCCAGATGTTCAAGTCGCTCGCGGATGCCGGCATCAACATCGGCATGGTGACGACGAGCGAGATCAAGATTTCAGTCCTCGTCGATCGCGATCGCTGCGATGACGCAGTCCGCGCGGTGCACGCCGGCTTCGGGCTCGATAAGGCGCAGTCGGCGAGCCCGTCGATCGGCCAGAACCGGACCGGAGCTCCCGAACGGTCGGGGGCCTCGCGAGACGAGCTGGAGCGGGATGTCGTCGCGCAGCTCAAGGCGATGGAAGACATCGTCGTCAGCGACGTGCAGCTCGACACGCATCAGGCTCGCGTGACGATCGGTGGACTTCCCGACGTTCCGGGCGTGGCGACCCGCATCTTTACCGCCGCGGCGGAAGGGGGGGCGATGGTCGACATGATTGTGCAGAACGTCAGCCAGAAGGGGGAAGCGAATCTCTCGTTCACGATTCCGCGCGCCGACCTCGAACGCTGCCTGCTGCTCACGCGCGAGCTGCTCGAGGAATGGCCGGAGGCGAAGCTCAGCTACGACGAAGCGATGGCGAAACTGACGGTCGTCGGCATCGGACTGCGCACACACACCGGCGTCGGCGAGAAGGTGTTCCGGGCGCTGGCTGATGCAAAGATCAACGTGCAGATGATCAACACCAGCGAAATCCGGATGAGCGCGGTTATCGACGGCGAGCAAGGGAAGAAAGCCCACGACGCCCTGCAGAAAGTCTTCGCTTCGTAGTGTGGGCACAGCCCGCGCTACGAGAGAGACGCCCGCAGGATGTCGGGCAGCGTGGCGGAAAACTTGCTGCGCGGCATGACTTCGTCGCAGCCCGCATCACGCGCGGCTTCGAGCTGAGTCGTCTGCACGTGAGCGCCGAACGCGATCACTCTCGGTGCGCTAGCGGCGCTGTGCGCGGCAGAAACAATCTCCGCGAGATCGAGGCCCGGCATCGCCAGGTCGATCAGCACGCTGCGGCAATTGCCTGACGACAGTCGTTCGGCAAGCCTTGCGGCATTGCCGAGAGACTCAACGCGCAGCCCGAGCGCCTGCGCCGTTCCGGTCACCTTCGAGCCGAAGAACAGATCCTGGCTCAGAAGGATGCCGAACGGACGATTCTCAGAAGATTCTGCGTCGCTCATGTCACCGAGTACGGAGAGCGGTGGAAATGGACGTGTTTCCAGGTCCCCTTCTGCTTCTGCCAGACGCGGGTCTCTTCCGCCGCGCCCGAGCTCGGCACTCCGTCGGCTCCGACGCGCTGCGAGACGCGGACGTAGCTGATGACGGCGGAGTCTCCCATCAATCGGACGTGTGGGGAAGCCATCGTCGACTGCTTGGGCCGGCCGGTCTTCTCAAGCTTGAAGTAGAACTCGTGGAACGGCAGGCCGACGACAATCTGGCCGAGTGCTTCGGGCTCGAAGGCGGTGATCGATTCATCGCAAAGCGAGGCGTAGGTTTTCCAGTCCTGCTTGTCGATTGAGTTGAGGAGCTTCTGGTTGAGTTCGAGCAGCGCTTTGGTGTCGTCGGCCATAGGTTGTTTCCTGGTGCTGGCAGTTGATGTGGCTGCAGCATAACCGACGGCCGCCGGGCGCAAAAGAAAGCGGCACGGTCAAAATCGACCGTGCCGCGTTGATTTTCCAGGGTCCGAAGCCTTTTCAGGCGGCGGCGGAGTCGTCTTTCGGGAGAAGCCGTTCCTTGCCGCGGATCATGTCGGCGGTGAGGACGTACTTCTTGCCCGGTTCCTGTTCCGGGAGCGAGTACATGATTTCAAACATCGCCTCGTCGACGACACTGCGGAGCCCGCGGGCGCCAGTGTTCTTCGTACGGGCAATCTTCGCGATCTCGTGGAGAGCTTCGTCGGTGAACTCCAGCTCCGCCCCTTCCATCTCGAAGAACTTCTTGTACTGCTTGACGAGCGAGTTCTTGGGCTCAGTGAGGATGTTGACGAGGTCCTTCACTTCAAGCTGCTCGAGAGCGCTGATCACCGGCAGACGTCCCACGAGCTCGGGGATCATACCGAATTCGAGGATGTCATCGACCGAGACCTGGTTGAAGAACTGCGACTGGCGGCGTTCCGCGGAAACGGCGTCCTGACCGAAGCCGATCATCTTCCGGCCGAGGCGTTTGCCGATGATTTCCTCAAGACCGACGAACGTTCCACCGCAGATGAAGAGGATGTTCGTGGTATCGACCTGAATGTACTGCTGTTCCGGATGCTTCCGTCCCCCTTGCGGCGGGACGTTGGCAACGGTTCCTTCGAGCATCTTCAGGAGGGCCTGCTGCACCCCTTCGCCGGAGACGTCGCGGGTGATCGACACGTTCTGGCTTGTCTTGCCGATCTTGTCGATCTCGTCGATGAACACGATGCCGCGCTGGGCCGCTTCGATATCGAAATCGGCCGCGTGCAGAAGCTTGAGCAGCAGGTTCTCGACGTCTTCTCCGACATAGCCCGCTTCGGTGAGTGTGGTGGCATCGCCGATGGCGAACGGCACCTGCAGGTACTTCGCGAGGGTGCGCGCCATCAAGGTTTTACCGCAGCCGGTCGGGCCGAGCAGCAGGATGTTCGACTTCTCGATTTCGACGTCGTTGTCGACGTCTTCGTGAAGCATCAGACGCTTGTAATGGTTGTGGACGGCGACGGCGAGAAGCCGCTTCGTCTGTGATTGTCCGACGACATACTGGTCGAGGTGCGAGACGATTTCGCGCGGCGCCGGGACGTTCGTGAAGAGCTTGCGCGGAGTTCCGCGGCGTTTCCGTTCCTGGTCGAGGATCGACTGGCAGAGCTCGATACACTCGCCGCAGATGTAAACGTCATCGGGCCCTTCAACCAGCGGCCCGACATCCCGATAGCTTTTGCGACAGAACGAGCAGTTCGCGTTCTTTTTTCCCGCAGTCCCGCGTTTCCCAGATGTAAAATCTTTCCCAGAGGGCATGAGCATTCCTTCAAGGCTGCCGATCGTACCAGGTCCTAAACCGTCCTACTCATTCCCTGTCTGCGTCCGTGCGAGACTCATCGAGAATCTGATGCCGCAACAGGCCGGTCAGCGGTCATTGCCGGATCGGCGCGCGGGATCGTCTAAACGTTGGATCAGCCGACCCTTGATGGATCGGTATTCTTCTTCCGAGAGGTCACCCCCGCGGCGCATTTCTCCCATTTGTAACAGCATTTGCCGCTCCACCGCCGTGGAATCCTCATGATCGCGATACCGCGCTCGGATACGGAAAATCATCCACGCTGCGACGGCGATTGCCAAAAGAAATCCGAGGACTGGTAACCAGAGTTGAGAGATCAACCGGCCCAGATCTTCGAACGCCCTGAGCCCACCCCCGTTCATTGCCTCGCTCCCCGCAACTCTTGTTGCCGGGCCCGCATAGGTCAAAATTCCCGATTCCGCCACAAGGGTTATTATCGGTGACCCCACTCATCCGAGCAAGGGGAGGCTTCACCACCTTGCGCGAAACGCAAACTTGAACTTTTCTGTCCCGTTTCGCCTCCGGGAAAGTTGGATCCGAAGCCTGCAATTCGTCCGCGCGCTTTCCGCTTGAAAGCTTTACAACCAGGTTCCGGTATCCACTTCAATTCCGCTGACGATTTCGTGGGGTTTCGCGACCTTAAGACCTGAGGAAAACCAATGGATGGACGTCGGAATTGCCGGTTGGCAACGGAGATCGGGCCGACAGTTGATTGCGGCCCCTTTCCCCCGGCCCATAGAATAAGGAAATCGGTGGTGATCATGACGGCCCCAGTGCCGTCTTCGGTCCCCCGCCCCCCCGGCTGCGGAATTTCAGAGCGAAAGTTCTTTCATGTCAATGGACTTCGATAAGAGGCTGGAGCGGGCGATTGTCCGCGGCGAACAGGCGCGCGACACCCGCGCCCGCGCGGAAGCCGACAAGGCAATGACCGACGAGCAGTTTCGAGCCCTGCATTCGAAATACCGGCTTGAAACGTCCGAGTACATTGAGACCAATCTCCAGAAGCTGGCCGACCATTTCCCCGGCTTCCGATTCCAGTCGGTCATCGACGAAGGCGACTGGGGTGGCCGCATCACGCGAGACGACCTCAATCTCGGCCGCGGACGCGCACCGAACAGCCAGTACAGTCGGCTCGAGATTCTCGTCCGGCCCTTCAGCTCGCTGCATGTCATCGAGCTCAATGTGAAGGCGTCGATCCGGAATAAAGAGGTTTTCAACCGGATGCGGTACCAGATGCTCAACCAGTTCGATCCCCAGATTTTTACGGACCTGATCGATCTGTGGATTCTGGAGTACGCAGAGATGTACGCCGCGGAAGCGTGACGGGCGGGGACTCAGGCGTCAGGTGGTCAAACTTCCAGCAGTCCAAAATCCATTACGCGCGGAGTTTTGAATGTCGAGGCAGAAAGATCTGGAACGGGTATTGGCATCGGGGCTCGTGGCGATTATTCGCGCGTCGTCGAGCGAGCAGCTCGTGAATGTCGCAAAGGCGCTTCACGAGGGGGGCGTCGATGTTCTGGAAGTGACGTTCACGGTGCCGAACGCCATTGAAGTTCTCTCCGCGGTGAAGAAGGAGCTCGGCAGCAAGATCCTGCTCGGAGCGGGGACCGTTCTCGATTCGGAAACTGCGCGGGCGGCCATTCTCGCGGGGGCGGAGTTCATCGTCTCGCCGACGGTGAACCTCGAGGTCATCAAACTCTGCACGCGTTACGACAAGCTCTGCATGCCGGGGGCGTTTACTCCGACGGAAATCCTGGCCGCGTGGGAAGCGGGGGCGGACGTCGTGAAGGTTTTCCCGTCGGACGTGCTCGGACCTGGTTACCTCAAGGCCATCAAGGGTCCGCTGCCGCAGATTCGCCTCATGCCGACCGGGGGCGTGAACCTCAAAACACTCCGCGACTTCGTCTCGGCCGGAGCCTGCGCGGTCGGCCTGGGAAGTTCGCTCGTCGAGAAGGAAGCGGTCGACAAGGGAGATATGAATCGGATCCGGTCGCTCGCGGCGGAATACGTCGCGCTCATGAAGACGATTCGCGCAGAGAGTCCGAAGTAAGCGACGCTCATCACTTCGAGTCGCGCTTCTCGAGAGAGAATTTGTTTCCTTCCGGATCGGTGCAGTTGACGACCGATACCCCCGGTGCCGGTGAAAAGGTATCGCCCGCGGGAACTCCCTTGCGCACCAGTTCGTCGCGTGCCGCCTGAATGTCGTCGACCATGAAGACGATCTTCGGAGCATCTTCGCCGAAGCGCCGCTCCCCGCCTCCGTGAAGCGCGAGCTGACACGCTCCGCAGTCGAGCAGGACCCAGTACGCGTCGCCGGGGTCGGAGTCGGCCGGATCGATGACTTTGAGCCCCAGCACGTCCCGGTAGAAGCGGACCTGCTTCGGCATATCTTCCACGTAAAGGATGACTTCGCCGAGCGTTCCGATCATGTCTCGACCTCGACATGTGGAGAGGAGAGCCATTCACGTTTCGCCATTACAGGGTCGGGTCCGCCGGCTGGCAAGTGGGAATTCCGACACCTCGCCGAGCAGTGGCGGCCCCCAGATTGCCTTGTCGACGCAGTCGCTCCGATCCGCAGGTTCGCTTCAAGTCGTACCATCGTCAGGACCGATACGGATGATAGGCCTCCGTCCCGAATCGGGGGAGGCGGGATCCCAGGTCCGTCTGGCGGCTGCATCAAGCAGCGAGCGATTCGGTCGAGAGGTAATGCGATGAGACGGAGTGCGGCGATACTTCTGGCGATGGTGGCGGCGGGGTTCGCGACAACGGCGTCCGCTGCGGATCCGGTCTTCACGAACCGGCCGCGCTTCAAAATCCCCTTCAAATTCGACGCCGCTGAGATGCAGCAGCTTCGCCCGCGAGAAGTTCAGCTGCACGTCTCGAATGACCGCGGCGTCCGTTGGCAGCACCTGTTATCAGCAGATCCCGGCGCCGGCAAGTTTGACTTTGAAGCAGAT
>JBFWWA010000147.1:0-9167 GCA_050246455.1 Planctomycetaceae bacterium | reverse complement strand
GCGCCGATGCCGGAAGCGGTGCTTCAGGCATGGAAGGATGCAGCCGCGTTCACGGTCCCGATCGAAAAGCTTCAGGCTGTTGCATCTCAGCGAATTGCGAAGGTGACCGGTGCGGAAGCGGGACTGGTGACGAGCGGCGCGGCGGCCGCACTTCTGCTCGGCACGGCGGCCATTCTCGCCCGCAACAATCCTGCGCGCATGGAGAAGCTGCCGCACTGCGACGGCTTCCCGCATGCAATGATCATCGCCCGCGAACAGCGGAGCGGCTATGACCACGCGGTTCGCGCCGCCGGCGCCAAGCTGGTCGAAGTCGGATTCAATGAGATCGTCGCCAACGCCGGCGTGCGACGGACCGAGGCGTGGGAACATGAAGCGGCGATCACTCCCGAAACTGCCGGGATCGTTTATGTCGATTCGCCGAACTCGCAGCCGCGTCTCGCGGATGTTGTGGAGGTCGCGCACCGTCACGGCTTGCCGGTGATTGTCGATGCCGCGGGCGAGCTCCCGCCGCGCGAAAATCTCCGCGATCTCACTGCCACCGGTGCGGATCTCGTCTGCTTCAGCGGCGGCAAGGCGATTCGCGGTCCGCAATCGACGGGGATCCTGTGCGGAAGGCGAGAGCTGATTGCATCCGCTGCGCTGCAGATGCTCGACATGGACGACCACCCGGAGTTGTGGGCTCCGCCCAGGGAATGGATCGATCGGTCTCAGTTCGCAGGGATGCCGCGACATGGAATCGGCCGGGCGCTCAAGGTGGGAAAAGAAGAGATTGTCGCTCTCGTCAAGGCTGTCGAATTGTTTGCGGATGGTGCGTATGCGGAGGAATCGAAGCGCGCACGCGTGAAGCTGGAACGGGTCTCTGCGGCGATTGCGACCTTGGCCGATATTCGTGCGGCGCTCACGAACGGAACGCACAGCGAAAGCCTGCCGAACCTAGAGATCACATTCCCGCGGGCAAACGGTGCAGCGGATGCATTCGCTGCCTGCCGACGGCTGCGAGAAGGCTCGCCCCCTGTTTATGTCGGGCATGGCAAGCTGAGCGAGGGAACGCTCGTCATCAACCCGATGTGCTTGCGCGAAGATCAGGTCGAGCCGCTGAGTCGACGACTGCGCGAGGAACTCTCCGGCTGAAAGCTGTTTCAGTTTCCGTCGCAGTGGGAACTCATACGTATTCCGAGACACCCTCTGAGCCTGCGAAGGGGGTGGTGTGATGATGCGAAGACCACGCGCCTGGGCAGGGCGTGCCACCTTAGCCGATGAAATGGAAATGTGAGAATAGCCTGAATGGCATTGAATCGCCGCATTCAAATCTCCCTCAAACGCCCGTACTTTGCCGAGCTTCCATATTACCTGTGGGGCACGGTGAACTACGACTCTGACGGTGATTGCAAATGGCCGACCGATCGTGAATGGACTTGGAACGAGATTAAAAACCGCGCCACGGGTGAGCGTGTATCCATTACAAGAGGCAATGGTGGTTGGGAAATCGCTGGCGACGAGGTCATCACCGCCCGCGTTATGTGCTTACTGTCCGACCGATGTCATGCAGACGTCGATCCGGACGCAAATCAAGTCGCTGGCGACTGGAACCACAACGCGGCGATGACACGCACGCGTTCTCTAATCGCGGAATTCGAACAACCATCATTGAAGCCGTTCGACTCTCATCTCTGGTGGGGCAGCTGGAAATGGGTCGGGGGATTCGCGACGGAGTTTACTTTTGTTGGGCGCTGCATAATGCATTCCGTTGTGCGGAAAGACCCGCGCGGAATTCCATTTTGCATCGATTGGTTGAAATCGCCTCCGGCCTTTCCCGAACAGGCGACCACTCTCTGCTACGCGCTGGAGCGGCTCAGCGGTGAGTCTTCTCGCAGCGTGAGGGCATGGATTCGCTGGTATGACGGTGGATTTTTCTCGGAGGGGGCGAATGTTCGGTATCCGGCGCCGGATATCAACACCTGGGTGAACGACATGAATCGAGAGTTCACCACCGCCGAATGAAAGTTCGCGCTTACGCGCTTTCCGCGTCGAGTTCGCGGATGTAGTCGAGCGCGTCGTCGACTTCGGAGACTTTCATCCCCGGCTGACGGCCGGCGCGGTCGCATTCGCAGAGGAGCATCAGCTCGTCGAAGCTTTCCGAGTGGGCGAGCCGACGGCGGGCCCGGACGCCGATCTTGCCATCGAGAATCGAATGCGCCTCGGAATGGTGGCGGATGAGCCATTCGGTTCGCTCGGAAATGTAGCCGTCGAGCGCCTGGAGCCCCGCTTCGACATGATCTTTCGGATCGAGCCCTTTGCCGACGTCATGCAGGAGAGCCGCGATGAGGAACTCTTCGTCGTACGGAAGTGCATCGCGGCCCAGCTCGAAGACCTGCAGGCTGTGGTAGAGAACGTCTCCTTCCGGGTGCCGATCGCGATGCTGCCGGACGCGCGAGAGCGGAACGAGGAGCGCGCGGTAGAGATCGAAGCGGTCGACCGGCTCTTCGGCAACCGTGGACGGGGCAAACAGCCCGTCGGAGTTGTACGCAGCTTTCGCTTTCTTCAATTCGTCCGCAGATTCAACGCTCGGAAACTCCGGATCGGATCCGTCGTTCGCCGGCGGCGTACCGAATCCGTAAATCGAAGTCAGGCGGAGCAGCTCATCGCGGATTTCGCGGTCGGTGGGAAGCTCGTCGGTTCGCCAGTAGCGGCGTGAAATGCGGCGGGCGGCCTGGATGCGGGCCCGGGCGAAGTCCGATTCCTGCCGCTGGTACAGCAGGCGGGCGGCTTCGAAAACAATCTGCTGTCGCAGCTTGTCGCTGATCATGTTGTTGGAGCGCCGGAACAAAGCCCATCCGAGCGGCGCCGGGCGATTGGATCGCTGACAAACCAATTATACGATCGCGTTCGACGTGCGGCAAACTGCTGGGAAAACGGCGGCAAATCCACGACTTTTGCCTGTTTGCGGAAACCGCGCGAACCTCCGTGCCGGAGTGCGTGTCTGTTTGCTGCGGGTTCGGGTTCTCGTCTCCTGAACCTGCGGGGAATCGCAGTTGGAGTTCGCTGAAGTTTCGCAGCAGACGATCAAAATTCATCGGCCAACGGAATTTTGATCTTGCCAGAAGTCGCGATTTTGTAAAACTGAATGCATCGGGTCGTGCGGACGCAGCACGACGGACTAGAGCCCGCTCAGAGGTTGGATCTGGCGACCCGACCGAAGCGGGGAGTTCTAACAGAAAGGAGGTGGTCTAGTGCAATGTTCCAGTAGTAGCCAGAGAGGTGGTCACGCCTGATCAGCCGACGGGCTGTCAAAAGGCAGCCACCACCGTCTCCGCAACTAAGGATCACCTCGATCCCATATTGCGAGTCACGAGGCTCGGTTCCTTCGCCGGAACCGAGCCTTAGTTTTTTTGGGCAGGGCTCAGGATTCAGGAATCAGGGTTCAGCAGATTCAGAATTCTAAGCCCGCCGGCCGCGCCCGGCGGGAATCCCCCCACATCCTGCCTTCCCGCATTCCTTATTGATATCCTCGTTTGATCTTCGTGCACTCCGTCTCTCCGTGGTGAAACGCATGTCAAACGTTGCACTCGATCTCGACTACCGCCCTCGCCTGCCGCGCGATACGTCTCCCGGCATCGGTTGCGTCGGCGCCGGGTTCATCATGGCCGACTGCCAGCTCGTGGCTTATCGGGCGGCGGGATTCAATCCGGTGGCGATTTCTTCGCGCACGCGCGAGCGGGCTGAATCGGTCGCGAAACGGCACGAGATCGAGAAAGTCTACACCGATTACCGTGAGCTGCTGGCCGACCCGCGCGTTGAGGTTGTTGATATTGCCGTTCCCCCCGACGTGCAGCTGGAGGTTGTGCGCGAAGCGGTCCAGCAGCGGAACCACATCCGCGGAATTCTCGCCCAGAAGCCGCTCGGCGTGAATTTCGCGGAAGCGGAGGAGATTGTGGAACTCTGCCGCGATGCCGAAATCACGCTCGCGGTCAATCAGAACATGCGCTACGACCAGTCGATCCGAGCATTGAAGAAGTTACTCGAGCGTGGCGACCTCGGCGAACCGGTCTTCGCATCGATCGACATGCGCGCCATTCCGCACTGGATGCCGTGGCAGGAACGTCAGGGTTGGGTGACGCTGCGAATCATGAGCATTCATCATCTCGACGCGTTCCGGTTTCTATTCGGGGATCCGGAACGGGTCTTCGCGAGCGTGCGGCCTGATCCGAGGACAGCGACGAAGTTCGCGCACGAAGACGGCATTGCGCTCTACATCCTCGAATATGCGAACGGCATGCGGGCTTCCTCTTGGGACGACGTCTGGGCCGGACCTGCGCGGGAAGGAGCCGCGGCCGATCTCGGCATTCGCTGGCGGGTTGAAGGGACGCTCGGCATGGCGCGCGGCACGATCGGCTGGCCCGATTACCCCGCCCGCAGCCCGAGCACGCTCGACTACACCACAACCGCGATGAACGGCGAGTGGAAGAAGCCTCGCTGGAATGAAGTCTGGTTTCCTGAAGCGTTCGTCGGTCCGATGGCACAGTTGCTCTGCGCGATCGAGGAAGGAACGGAACCGGAGATCAGCGGCGTCGATAATCTCGGCACAATGGCGCTGGTCGATGCGTGCTATTTGTCGGCGCGCGAACATCGCGCTGTGGGGTTGGATGAGATTGCCGCCGGGCGCGGCCGGGGGGCTTAAAATGGGATGCGCAGGCCGTCGTACGAGAGTTCGACGTGTTCCGGCAGGCGGGCGTTGGTTCCCTCGTACTCGAGCAGATGCGAGACGTGCGTGAAGTATGCCTGCTTCGGTTTCACACGCTCGACAACTTCGAGCGCCTGCCCCAGGCTGAAGTGAGTCGCATGCGGCTCATCCCGGAGAGCGTCGATCACGAGCACATCGAGTCCTTCGAGCAACGGCCAGCTTTCGTCGGGAACCGCGCTCACGTCCGTGCAGAACGCGACGTCGCCGATCCGATAGCCAAAGACCGGCAGCTTGCCGTGCAGCATGCGGATCGGCTGAACCGTAACGCCGAGGAGCTCGAACGGCTCCGTGCCGATGCGCCGGAATTCCAGACGCGGAACGGCAAAATGATGCGCATCCGGGTCGGGCGTCACGAACGCGTAACTGAACGAGCTGCGCAACTGGATCTCGACAGCTTCCTCGCAGTAGAGCGGTATTGCCCGGTCGAGTCGGTAGCCGCAGATGCGGAGATCATCCAGACCGAAGATGTGGTCCGCATGGCTGTGTGTGAAAACGGCGGCGTGAACGATGTCGATCTTTTCGCGTACCAGCTGAATGCGCAGCTCGGGCGGCGTATCGATGACGAAATTGCCCTCGGGGGCCCGCACGAGCACACCGGTTCGCGTGCGGTTGTTCCGGGGGTTGTCGGACCGGCAGACTTTGCAGCCGCAGCCGATAACCGGCACACCGACGCTGGTACCCGTGCCGAGCAGAATGAGTTCACGGTCCATCGGCGTCAATTCTCACAGAATTCGCTGACGCCGTCGGGACTGACGAGGAGCAGCCGGCACGTAAGCGGATGATCCATGCGTGCGAAGTCGTCAGCCACTTTCCGCCGTACCTGGTCGATGGTGTCGTCCGAGTCGAGACTCACCGCCACGAGAAAATCGCGGCTCGGAATTCCGACCGCCAGCGGGGAGCCGAGATGCTCGCGCAGCTTGCCGTGGAACGACTCGCTGAGCAGCCGGGCGGAGTTGTAGGCGTCGGGACGATTCGGCATCAGCAGCTTCGGCCCCTCTTCCTCGCCAGCGAGCGTGAAGGGCATTTCGTGCTCCTGGAAGTAATGGTCGAGATTCTCGAGTGCGATCTCATGCAGCTCGTCGATATCGAGCGACCACTTTTCCAGCAGGTCTTCGCGGATGTACCAGTACGCCTGCGTTTCATCGACGACGTACAGGATCATCAGGTCGGCAATCCACGGTGCGGCGATGAAATTCGGGAAGTTCTGTCGCCAGACCGATTCCGGATAGAGCATCGGCAGAATGCGGTTGCGCACGCTTTCGAACGGCGGCTCGGTCTGATCAGTCCCCCATTCCTGCACCTGCACCACGGTGGTGAGCGCGGGGAGCACGATCTCCTCGAACCGATGCGGATCGTTGACGTAGGAGCGATAGAAGTTGAACAGGTTCACGCTCGATTCGCCGAGCTGCAGGCGGAATTCATCGACGCGCCGACAATCGAGCAGCGGGAAACGATGCCGCGCAAGCGAAATCACGCGCTCGGCGAAGACGTGCGGAGGATCCGCCGGATCTTCCGCAAACGTCAGCGAGCGCACGATCATGGCCGCAATCGATTCGAGCTCCAGGTCCGTCCCTTCCTGGTGCTGGTAGTGCGCGATGAGCGAAAGGCTTTTGTAGCGGACCATCCACACGCGCCAGTGCTTGCGGATCCTCCGCCGCCAGAGCCGCTGCCACCAGTTGCCGGGGGGCTTCTCGGTCGACTCTCCTTCCAGGCAAACGGTCCTGTAGGGAAAATCGGGCGGGGTGACGCGGCGCACCTTCTGATGGCCGATCAGCAGCTCCGCGAAGTTCATCGAAGCGTCGACCGCTCCGCTTCCCCCCTCCCCCTGCCAGAAGCAGGTGAGGTTCAAGACCCCCTGCTCCTCCGGGGCCGACAGGCGGATGGCCCCTTCCCGATCGTCAATCTTCCAGGATGGAGGATGCAGAAACTGGTACCAGTTGGTGGGACCGGTGTAGCTGCTCCAATGATCGGGATGCGCGCTGGTCACTGCGATTTCCCGTCGCCCTTTTGTAATTCGACGAATGCCAACCGGAGCTGATGCAGCGACATTTCCAGAAACTGCGCCTCGTTCCCGGTCAGGTTGCGGCGCGTCTTCTCTTCCAGAACGCTCAGCATGTCGATGAAGTGCTTCGCGACGTCAAACCGGGGATCGGCCTTTCCGGTGGCCGGGTTCGGAATGAGCCCGAGTGCGACCATGGCCTGAGTGGAAAAGAGACTGACGAGCGTCGTGAACGTCGGCGGAGGCATCGGGCCGCCGAATTCGTCATCGGCTGTCGCCTCTGCGGCAGGTCCATCGGGAGCGCTTTCGGACTGAATCTTTTTGTCGAGGGCCGCATCCTCCGCTTTGACGCGATCTTTCCAATCTTCGTCGGAGCTCAATACCACTCGTTCCGCTCCGGTCTCATCGGCAGGCATGGCGCGTCCTCCGAGTTCTCACGCTGCACTCCGCCTCTTACAAATGTCCGTCGGCTTCGGCGATCACGGCACGCGCAGCGTACTCTTGCTAACGGCAAGATAAATGGAACATGACGCTCCGGTCAAGCAGGCGAATCACTGCTCCGGCGGTCGTTGCGGCGCGTGCCCGGACCTCTATTGTTCGCAGGTGCCCCGTGCGAAACAAGCGGGATCGTCGCTGCGTTTCGCCGCGGTTGGCTCCATGATCTCAGATCCAGGAGGATCGATCGGCGCCGTCACCTCAGGACCGGCCCCGTGAAAACGCGGCAACGATCGGAATTCGTCGATACGCGACACTTCGGTCTCCCGATCGAAGGTCTTGCATCCGACGAGCGCGGAAAGTAGCGAGCAGCCGCCTAAATTCCATTCAGCCCTGACTAATGCGAGGGCAGAAAAATGATGCAACTCGCGCGGAAATTCGGCGGCCTCTGCGGACGCCTGAACTGCATCTTATTACGGCATCGCAACTTAGCGCAACGCTGAATTGTCACTGCAACATGCGGCACGGCGTTTGCCAATAGAGCATTTCGTTCGGGTGCGTCGTGTGGACGTGCCCTCAGACGTCAGGGGACGAGTCGCTTCTTCAGGCTTTCGCAGGAGTAGTGAGGCCGGGAACGTAGCCGGTTCGGATCCACAGTGGATTGTCGGCCGGGAGAGCGCCTACGTTGTCGGTTAGCTACTCCTGCGTGCCTGAGCAGCGCACAGCGAGTAGAATGCGGAGAGACTCCGCGTCGCGAAGATGCCGTTGCCGGGAATTCCCCGATCGCAGGCTTCGTGGTTGACCGCTCTTTCATCGTCTTCTCATCCCTGACAGTTATGCCTATTCGCGTCTGCAGCTTCGAGAGCCGCCGCGCTTCCGACATGCAGTCCCTCATCGAACGGAACGGGGGAGTTGCGACGGTCGTCGCATCGATGCGGGAAGTTCCTCTCGAAGACAACCGGCCCGCGATGCACTTCGCGGAAGAACTGCTCGCGAAACGGATCGACGTCGTCGTTTTTCTCACCGGTGTCGGCGCGCGGATTCTGCTGCAGGCCGTCGAGTCGCGCCATGAACGCGATCAATTCCTGCGGGCGCTCGACCAGACCGTCACCATCGTCCGCGGTCCAAAACCGTTCGCGGTGCTGCGCGAGTGGAATGTTCATATTGATCACCGCGCACCGGAACCGAACACCTGGCGCGAGCTCACGGCGACTATCGAATCCGGAGTGCCCATTTCCGGGAAGCGCGTTGCGGTGCAGGAATACGGGAAATCGAACGAGGAGCTTTACGACGAGCTTGATCGGCTCGGCGCGAATGTTCTCCGCGTCCCCGTTTATCAATGGGCACTTCCGACCGACACGGCGCCACTGGAAGATGCCATCCGGCAGATCGTTTCAGGCAAGCACGATCTGTTGCTCTTCACGAGTGCACAACAGATTCACAATGTGCTGGAAGTCGCGGAGAAACTCGGGCTCCGGGGCGAATGGCTGGCTGCGGCATCGAAATGCGTCATCGGATCGATCGGTCCGACGGCGAGTGAAACGCTTCACGAGGTCGGCCTGCCGGTCGACATCGAAGCTTCACCTCCCAAAATGGGGCAGCTTGTCCGCGACGCGTTGGCTGCCGCCCCGGAGATTCTCGCCGCGAAACTTCGCTGAACCGGCCTGGAGCAAGTCCGGCACCTGCGCCGGATCGTTCCGCGATGCTCGGCCAGGTGGTAGAATCGACCAGAAACCGGAGTTCCCGTTTTGGTTGATCCTGCCCCTGCCTCCCCATCGTCTTCGCTGACCCCTGAATTGCGAGAAAGCCGCTTCCTCAAGGCGTGCCGGCTCGAACCGGCCGATACCACGCCGATCTGGATCATGCGGCAAGCCGGGCGTTACCTTCCGGAGTACATGCAGGTCCGGAGTAAAGTGACGTTTCTGGAACTCTGCAAGCGGCCGGATCTGGCGGCGGAAGTGACCCTCACCGCGCAGCAGGTCCTTGGGGTTG
>JBFWWA010000146.1:0-9212 GCA_050246455.1 Planctomycetaceae bacterium | reverse complement strand
TCGGGGGAAACTATCGGAGCCGCATCAAGCCGTACGGATCCATTCTGTTCGATGAACCGGACGCGCTTGCGAAGAAGCTCGAAGCGACGGTCGGTCGCGGTTTTCGAGCGATCAAGCTCGGCTGGCGTCCGTTCGGTCGGCGCGACCGGAAGTTCGACGAGCTGCTCATTCGGACCGCGCGCACGACAGTGGGCGATCGAGTCGAGCTGATGGTCGACGCCGGAGGCAGCGAACAGTTCTGGCCGCACGGTCTCAACTGGGCGCGCGAAACGGCGAAAATGCTGGCCGACTACGACATTGTCTGGTTCGAAGAGGCGCTTCCTCCCGACGACCTCGCCGGCTTCATCGAGCTGACGAAGGTCTCACCCGTGCCGATTGCCGGGGGCGAGGTGCTCACGCGCCGGCAGTCGTTCCTCCCCTGGCTCGAAAATCGAGCGGTCGACATCATTCAGCCCGACTGCACCAAGAACGGCGGCCTCACCGAATCTCGGCGCATCGCCTGGATGGCCTACGACCATAACATTCAGATGGTGTCGCACGGTTGGAACACGGCGGTGGGTCTTGCGGCCGACCTGCAGCTTGCTGCAGCCATGCCGATTGCGAGGTACGTCGAGTACCTCACGCCGTGCGCGTACATCGAGAACCTCACCGTCGAAAAGTTCGTGATTGATGCCGAAGGGTATCTGGAAATTCCGCAGAAGCCCGGTCTCGGCATCGAAATCGATCACGAGAAGCTGAAGCGATATCGAAAAGGGTAAGGTCGGGCGAGTGTTCCAAGTCGATGTCCGGACTCATCGTCAGGGCGCATCGGCGGTACCGGAAGACCAGGGATGGCGGGCGGCGGTTGACCTATGAAGCTTGTGCGGGGTTTCAAGAATCCGGAGTGCTATCGACGAGGGTTCGTCTCGATCGGGAATTTTGACGGCGTGCACCGCGGTCATCAGACGATGATCGCAGCGCTTGTCAGGAACGCGAAGCAGGCGTCGGTCCCCTCAGTCGTAATGACGTTCGATCCCCATCCGATTGCGCTGCTCCGCCCCGAACACACGCCTCCGAATCTCTGTACCGTCGAGCACAAGGTCGAGCTGCTGACGCGCTTCGGGGTCGATTGCGTCATTGTCTATCCGACGGACCGGGAGTTCCTGCAACTCTCGCCGATTGAATTCTTCGACAACGTCGTGCGGAGAGAGCTTGAGGCCAGCGGACTGGTCGAAGGGCCGAATTTCTACTTCGGCCATGACCGGCAGGGGAACGTCGCAACTCTCCGCGAACTCTGCGATGCAGCGGGTGTGGAACTCGAAGTTATTTCACCCGTCGTCGTCGGCTCCTGTCTCGTTTCCTCGAGCGCCATTCGATCGCAGATTCTCGCGGGAAGTCTTGCATCGGCGGTCGAAATGCTCGGGCATCCCTTCCGGATTCGCGGGACCGTGGTTCACGGAGCGGAGCGGGGACGAACGATCGGCTTTCCAACGGCGAACCTTTCGGACGTGGCCACGCTCCTGCCGGCCGACGGCGTCTATGCCGGGATCGTCCGTCTCGACGAGCGCTCCTGGCGGGCGGCCGTGCATATTGGATCGAACCCGACGTTCGGCGAATCGGGCCGCAAGCTGGAAGTCCATTTACTCGACTTTCAGGGGGACCTTTATCACCGCACCCTGGACGTCGATCTCGTCGACCGCGTGCGCGGAACGGAGAAGTTTTCCGGAGCGGAAGCCCTGAAAAAACAACTCCTTATGGACGTCGCAAAAGTCCGCGAAATCGTGCCGTTGTCGGACGAGTGAAGGCCGGCCTTCGGCCGATTCATTTTGACTCAGGTCCGCAGATCCGCTTCAATAGTGCACAGCACGCGCCAGCTTGGCCCCCGCAGTTTCTGCGGCCGGACGACCCGGACCAGGGCATTCGCGAGCGTGCCCGAGGGCCGACCGCGGACTATGAGAAAAATCCTAGCGCAGTGCCCGCGCTGCAAGTCACGCTTCAAAGTGATTGCGGAGAAAGTGGCGGGCAAAAAGCTCCGTTGCATTGCCTGCAAGCAGGCGTTCCGGGTGCCCGCTTCCGCCGTGCAGTTTGTAGCGAAGACGGGAAGCGCGCGATCGAAATCCGCCCGACCGGAGGACGAAATCGAGGATTACGACGGTCTCGTCGAACTCCTGGAAGACGACGGCGATGAGGATTTGGGAGGAGTCGAGATTGTCGGCGACATCGACGAGTTCTCGATCGAAGAGTACGACGATTACGAAGAGCCCATTCAGCGCCGCAAGCCGGTGAGCGCGCTTCCGATGCAGGCGGGACGCAAGAAAGCGGAGCAGCCTCGATCGGTCGAGGACGAGGATGATGACGATTCCTCGGGCGGGAACACAAAGCTGCTCGTCGCGGCAATCTCCCTGGGGGGTGTGCTCGTCATCGGAGGGGTGATTTACGGCGCCGTGAAGGTGTTTCCGAACATCAAGCTTGGAAGCGGTGTCGAAGCACCGGCGCAGTACGAGACCTACGAAAAGGACGACGTACCATTCTTGTGCGAATACCCCACCGGATGGGATTTCAAAGCCGGAGGGGGATCTTCAGGAGTTCCCAACTGGGCGCGCTTCGAAAGCGGCAGCACGACAATCTCGATCCGCGAAAGTGTGCGCGGCGCCGCTTTCGGAGATATGGCAGGCCAGCAAATGGGCGTCGAGAAGGAGATTCCTCCGGAGTTCGAACCGGTGGCGATTGTCCATGAAGAGCAGAAGGAACGAATCGCCGACGAGTACGCCAAGTGGGACGAAGAACCGCCGCTCAAAATTGTGACGAAGTTCGGCAGCAGCATACGCCGCGCGGAATTCACGGCGGTGGGGAAGGGGCCGTTCGGAAGAACTTATAAAGGCTACCGGGCCACGCTGCTCAACAACATCACGAGCTTCAACGTGGTCTGCATCTGCCCCGAAAAAGACTTCAATACGCTCAAGCCGGCGTTTGAACGAGTCATCGCCAGCATTCAGGCGAAGTAATCTCCTGAAAGCGTTCCGCGGAGAAGTCCCCCGAGCGGGAACTCGCGCGATCTACTGCGCGGCCACTTCCTTCACCGGCGGCTCGTACCAGCGCTTCTGCATCCAGCGGACGAGGATGTCGAGGTCCCGGCTGTTCATCTTTTCCTTGAATCCGGGCATCGCATTCCGGTCAGCGTAGTGCGTTTCCGCTCCGGGATCGGTGATGAACGACTTCAGCCAATCCTCCGAGGCGTAGCCGGTCAACTGCGGATAACCTCCGGCCGGATCGCCGATTGTTTCCTCGCCGATCTTGATGGCGTGGCAGGACGAGCAGGAAGTGGCTTCCTTCGCGTTGCCGTTCTTGAAAAACTCCTGGCCGATCTTTACGAGATCGTTGTTGATCGGTCCGTTGTCGGGACGATTCGCCTGTGCGACAAGAAACTCGACGACGCCGTCGATTTCCTCGGGAGTCATTTTCGAAACGTTGGACTTCGACCAGTCCGCCATTTCTCCCTCGGTGAACTTGGCGCCGATCGGTTCGCCGTTGAAGTTTCCGCCGGTCGTCGCGCCGTAGTATTCCGGAGCGGCCGGATTCGTCAGGAATCCCTTCAGCCATTCTCGGCTGCCGAACTTGCCGAGGTCCGATGCGACCGCAGCCGCAGCCGGTTCATGTCCGGCTCCGTCGGTGCCGTTGTACCGATGACATTGCGCGCAGTTTTCCTTGAAGATCACCCGTCCGCGGGTTTTCGGATCGGAATGCAGCAGGACGCGCGCCCCTTCAGCGCCGATTCCCTTCTGCTCTTCAATCAGTTCGACGATCCGTTTCGAATGCTCTTCGGCTTCTGTGACGGCGTGCTGATAATCCGGGTTGTTCTGGTCCTCTTGAATCGCAATGACGGTGAGCGCGACTGCTCCGGCGATGAGACAGAATGTGTAGCCGATGTTGAATCGGTGTCCGAGCTTCCAGCGACCGATGAACGGCATGAGGAACATGAAACCGAAGATCGCACCGGGGATCACAATTGCGCCGTAGATTTCGGTTGTTCCCGGGAAGTACTTCAGAAACTGGAACAGGAACAGGAAGTACCATTCAGGCCGCGCCGCCGAATAGGGCTCGGAAGGATCGGCAGGCGCGCCCAGTTCGGCTCCGAGAACTTCGCCGAGTTTTCCGTCGTTCGAAAGTTGTGTCCACTCCGCGGGACTCATCGGCGCGTGGCGGAAGACGAGCAGGAGCACGACCAGTAGCACCCCGAGGCAGGCGACCGAGTCTTTGAGCACCTGGTCGGGCCAGAAAGCGGCTTCCTGTTCGGCCGTTGGTTTGGTCGTGATTCCGTGACGGCGGAAGACGTAGACGTGGAGGATGACAAAGAAAATCAGTGCGCCGGGAAGCAGGCCGGCGTGCATTGCGAAGAAACGTGTGAGCGTGTGATGCCCGTAGGTTGAGCCACCGACGACGAGCTTCTGGATCGAAGGTCCGACGATCGGCACGATCCCCGCGAGCTTGGTCGCCACCTGCGTCGCCCAGTAGCCCTTCTGATCCCACGGCAGGAGATAACCGGTGAGCGACAGGCCGAGGACGATCTGCATCAGGATCAGTCCGAGCCAGAAATTCACTTCGCGCGGCGCGCGGTAGGCGCCGTCAATGAGGATCTGCATGAAGTGAATTGCAAGAAGCACGACCATGGCCTGCGCGGTGAAGTGATGAACTCCGCGAAGCAGCCAGCCGAACTGCATCTCGTGCTGGACGTAATAAACGCTTTCCCAGGCGGTCTGCGAGCTCGGGCTGTAGTTCATCCAGAGGAACAGGCCGGTCACGAGCTGCACCATGAAGGTGAAGATCAGCGTGCTTCCCCAGACGTACCGCCACTTGGAGCCGCCGGGAATCGGCTCGTAGAGCGCGTCGTACACAAAGTCGCGGTAGCCTGTGCGATGGTCGAACCAGTCGAGGATCGATTTCATGTTTCGGCGATCTTTTCGGCAACACCGGTGTGGAAATTCTGAAACTTGATCCAGACCTCGCCCGCCTTCAGTTTCTCGGCGTCAACAGCGAGCGAATCGAGTCCGCGCGGGGCGGGGCTGTCCTGATTGTCGATCTCGCCGTCGAGCCGGAACGAGCTTTTGTGGCAGGGGCATTGATACAGTCCGCGATCGGCGGAGAAATCGACCGAGCAGCCGGCGTGCGGACAGACGACGTTGTGCGCCGTGACGTTCCCGTCTTCTTTTCTCAAGACGTATACGGCGCCGATCGGCTCGTTCGGAAAATAGTTCCAGGCGTCGACGCGGTCGCTGATGACCGGGACGCGCCGGGGAACGCCGACCTGCAACGCCTCCAGCTGCGCGACTTTGAGAAATCCGTCCGCATTTCCTCCGGTCGGTTTTCGCGAGCGGATGGGATCGAGAAATACCGCGAGTCCGGCCGCAGCCGGAAAGAGCGAGATGAACCCGCCGATGACAACCGCGAGCGACTTGCGCAGAAAGCTGCGCCGGGCATCCAGGGGAACCTCCGGGGAGGCCGGAGCGGAACCAGCCGGCTTCGACGTCGAACCTCCGCCGGAACGGTCAGGAGTTTGGTGCGCCATTTCGAGGCTCCACAAAATTATGGACGATTCGTTCGGCAGGTCTCGCCGAGTCTACCGGCGAGCGTTCCGTTGCAATTGTCGGCGGGAAAGATTCAGCGGAGTATTGGGCGGGCAGGGCTCTTCTTAGCGGAGTGCGGTGCAGGGGGGCATTACCGTTGGATCATGCAACTCGGTCAGGGGGTCAACGCCGGGGGCTGCTCCAGCGCGGCGAGCATCGCGGCGAGGACTTTCTGCCTCGCTTGAGGCGGAGGGCCGGGGAGAATTGCACCGGCAGCTTGCTTGTGTCCTCCTCCTTCAAATTGTTCCGCGACCGCCGCGACGTTGAGCGAGGTCCGGCTTCGAAAACTGACTTTGATCCGCTTGTTCGGCTGTTCGATCGCGATGAACGCACACTCGGTTCCCGCGACCGTCAGGCATTCGTTGACCAGATCTTCCGTGTCGACCGGTTTTGCACCGGTCGCTTCAAAGTCTTCGAGCGTGACCCAGGTATACGCAAGCCGCCCGTTGGATTCGAGCGTGACACGTCCCAGCACGACCGAAGCGAGCTTGATTCGCGCGTACGAATACTGCTCGTAAAGCAGCTGATATATTAAGCCCGGCTGCGCGCCCAAGTCAATCAATTGCCCGACGCGTCGGAGCGTGTCGCCCGTGGTGGAAGAAAAGCGAAACCAGCCGGTATCGGTGGCGATCGCACAGAAGAGCGGAAGCGCCGCTTCGCTCGGCAGAGCGATACCGAGGGCGTCCGCCATTCGCATCACGAGCGCGCCGGTCGCTTCGGCTTTGGGATCCTTGAATTCGATGGCGCCGATGTTGTCGGCACTGACGTGATGGTCGATGCAGACTTTGACTGCGCTCGATGCCCGCAGCGCCTTCCCGACGTCGACGAGCTGAGTCCACGAACTGGTGTCGAGAATGATATGGACGTCGGTATCGACGATCTCTTCATGGGTGATGCCGTCGCCGATCTTGAGGACGCGATTGCCGGGATCGAGAAACGACAAGCTCGTCGGGATGGCCGACGGGTTGACGATGCGGACGGATTTCCCCTCCCGTTCGAGAATCGCCGCTACGGCGAGCTCGGAACCGATCGCATCGGCGTCCGGACGAACGTGGCTGGAAAGAACGAACCGCTTGTTGTTGCGGATGATGTCGCGCAGTGGCTCCCAGTCGATATCCATCCTGCTATTCTAGTCCGCAGGCAGGGTCGATTAAAGCGTTACACGCGCCACGGAATGCCGGGTTGCAGGAGTCTCAATTCTTTTTTGCCGGCAGGATGACGAGCCCTTTGACTCCGAGATCGAGACGGAAGAGGCCGCCCGGGCTGTTTCCTTCGCCGCTGATTCCCCCCGTGACGAAGAGCTGGTCCATCTTCGGACCACCGAATGCGACGTTGCTTGTGGTGAGGTTGCCGCCGGGGTATCTCGCGATCAACTGCCCGTTCGGATCGAGGACCTGCACCTGCCGCATCCCATAATGCGCGACGTAAAGGTTGCCCGCGGCGTCGAGGCACATTCCGTCGGGTTGATTGTCGATCTGCTCGCCCCCCTTCATCGGGAGATCGGCGAAGACGCGCATCTCGCCGACTTTTCCGGCAGATGTCACCGGGAACTCGAGTACGCGGTTCCGCTTGCTCTCGCCGACCAGCAGCCGCTTGCCGTCGGGAGTGAGCACGATGCCGTTCGGGAAGGCAAGCTTCTCGGCGATGAGGCGCGTGGTTCCCTTCGCATCGACGTAGTGCACGGTTCCGATCGGCGCTCCGTCGCTCGACCCGCCCGGGTCAGTGAAGTAGAAGCCCCCCTGAGGATCGAGACTCAAATCGTTCGGACCGCGCAGCGGCTTGCCGTCGCAACTGTTCGAAGCCGGTCCGATCAGTTTTCCGTCGGCGCTCAGATGCAATACGGCATGCTGACTGGCGTCGCAGACGAGGTGAGTGCCGTCCGCGAGAATCTTGTGTCCGTTCGGCGCGCCGGTCGTCGCCCAGACTGTTCCCTTGCCGTCGAGGGTAAACTTCGTGATCCGATCGCCGTGCGAGACGTAACCGTTTCCGTCATGGTCGAAGACGACCCCTTCGCAGTAGGTGTGCACTTCGAGCAACTTGACGGCTTGCACTTTCGCCGCGTCGGGAAGGTCGGCTGCCATGGTGAGGGCCTGTCCGAGAAGGATTGCTCCCAGAGCGATCATGGAACTTGCTGCCGAATTCATACTCTGCCACCTGATTGCGAATTCCGGGTTGTGATTTCGTCCGTTGAGAAGCAGGATCCGGCCGGCTATTCCTTCAGATGGAAGAGCCGCCTGAGTGCATCCATCAAGCCGTGAGGAGTTCCCTCACGGGCTTCCAGCCTGAGCGTTTCGAGGGGCGGATGCAAGAGTTTGTTGACGATTCGCTCAATGGAGCGTTCGATCGCCTCGCGGTCGCCGGCCCCGAGATGGTCGAGCTTCTGAAAGAGCCGGCGCACCTCCGCCTCCCGGACTTCGTGCCACTCCTGCCGGAGCCGCTGAATGATCGGTCCGGTGGCCTGATGGTAGACGTCGTGCAGGAACCGCTCGGTTTCATCGCCGATGATTTTTTCAGCGCGTTCGACCTCGCGCACCCGGGCGCGCCGGTTTCGTTCGCAAGTTGCTTCGAGGTCATCGATGTCGTAGAGAAAGACGTTCTCGTCGAGCTCGCCGACCTCGGGATCGAAATCGCGCGGCGCGCCGAGATCGAGAATGAAGACCGGTTTCTTACCGGTGATTTTGCGGACTGCTGCGAATCGCACGCGATCGACGATCGCTTCGTCGGAACCGGTGGTGCTCACAATCACGTCCGATTCCGCCATCGCGCGGTCGAGCTCATCGAGAGAGAGCGGCGTCCCTCCCCATTCCTCAGCAAGGCGGGAGGCGCGTTCTCGGCTCCGGTTGGCGATCAGAATCCGCGAGACTCCCTCTTCCTTGAGATACCGCAACGTTTCCTCCGCCATCTCGCCTGCGCCGATGACGAGGACCGTTTTATCGTCGAAGCGATCGAAAATACTCTTCCCGAATTCACTGACGGCGACGCTCGCAATGGAAACGCGACCCTCGGCGAGTTGCGTTTCGCTTCGGACCCGGCTTGATGCGCGAATCGCCCCCTGGAAGAGGGCGTGCGTCAAGGGACCGCATGCGTCGTTCTCTTGCGCGACGCGATACGCTTCCTTCACCTGGTTTACGATCTGAGGCTCGCCCAGCACCATGCTGTCGAGGCTTGATGCGACTCGGAACAAGTGCCGAACGGCTTCAGCGCCGGTCTCCGCCAGCAGTTCTCCCGCAAATTTCTCCCGCGGAATCTGATGAAACTCGGAGAAGAACCGCTCGATCTGCTCGTGGGTCGGAATGGCCGCGGGCGATTCCTGCGCAGTGTAAAGCTCGACACGATTGCAGGTCGAAAGCACGACCAGCTCAGACTCTGGGAAGTCGGCCCGCAATCGGCCGTAGGCTCGCTTCAGCTCTTCCTCCGACGAGAAGGCGATGCTCTCGCGGATGCCCAGGCCCGCGGACAAATGGTTGCAGTAAACGACCTGCACAATCATCCGCGGCTCCTCCCCGCGAACAATTCGGCCGACGGATCCGGGATTGCGGTCCAATGGTCATCAACAAGCCGGCGATCACCGATCGTACTGACATTGCGACCGCGGTTTGACGACTCATGCCC